>NZ_JBJODA010000002.1:0-263134 GCF_045899875.1 Clostridioides sp. GD02377 | reverse complement strand
AGGAGTAGATGCCATACCATTTTCTAAAAGTGGGTCATCAACTATTGTAACTATAGGAGATGCTATCATATCTCCTTCTCTATCTTTCAATAAAGATAATCCTTTTTGAGCTGAATCTGCATTAAATATTCCAGAAAATGTGCTAAGCAAAGATACCATAGCTTCATTAAACAATATAGTTTTATATTTACCTGATGGGATACTCTTACCCCCTACCTTAGATAAAGCATCTTCAACACCAAGTTTTGCTATCTCATAAGGCTTTATTTCTTCAATAGAAGTTGCTATATTATACCCTACTCCATCATATTTTTGTTCATTGTCTTGTATAATGGGAACTACAAATCCTATAAGCATATTAGTCTTATTGCTTAAATCAAGACCTTTAGTGTTATATATACCATTACTTGATACAGAATAAGATAGAGTACATCTAGATAAATTTATTACCTTGTTTGAATAAGCTTTAGTTTCTCTTTCCATTTGTAAGGCTAAATCAATCAACTTATCTGCTTCTAAATTTTCTAGCTCTTTAGAATAAGTTTTTACCTCATTATATTGCTTATCACCTTCATATATAAATTGTACATCTTCATTTTCAATAGTATTTACTCCATCTTTTACATTTTTTATCAACATATCAACAGCTTTATCATCTAAAATTTCTGTATAAGAGTAACCTATCTTTCCATTTATTTTTCCTCTAAAAGACAAACCAAAAGACTTATCAAGATTGTATTTCTCAACTTCGCCTTCATATATATTTATACTTAGATTTTCTCCTGTATAATAGTATACCTCACACTCTTCAAAACCTTCGCTTAGAGCTTTTTTAAATAATATATCTTTAAAATTTTTAAGTTCCATACTTATCCCTCCTATCTTCCACCTACAGTAATTTCTTTTACTCTTATCATAGGCTGACCTACATTAGTTGGTATACTTCCTGAGGATGAACCACACATCCCCTGAGCTTGTTCTAAGTTATCCCCAACCATATCTATATTCATAAGTACATCACTACCTTTTCCAATCAAACTAGCTCCTCTAACTGGCTCTTGTATTTCTCCATTTTTTATCAAGTATCCCTCTGAAACTGCAAAATTAAACTCTCCTGTTACAGGGTTTACAGAGCCACCACCCATTTTTTTAGCATAAAGTCCATCTGGTATTGACTTTATAATATCTTCTGGTTTATCTTCTCCAGCAGCAATATAAGTATTGGTCATTCTTGAAGTTGGAGCAAATTTATAGTTTTGTCTACGAGAACTTCCTGTAGGATTCATTCCCATTCGTCTACCATTAAGTTTATCTATCATATAAGACTTTAATATCCCATTTTCAATTAGTATATTTTTCTGAGCTGGATTTCCTTCATCATCTATATTCATAGAGCCCCAGTAATTTGGTATTGTTCCATCATCTATAGCTGTAATCTTTGTAGAAGCAATCTGTTGACCTAATTTATCTGCAAATACAGAGTTTCCTTTTGCAACTGATGTAGCTTCCAGAGAATGACCACAAGCTTCATGGAAAATTACCCCACCAAATCCATTATCGATTGCTACCATCATATTACCTGCTGGGCAATTTTTAGCATGCAACATAGTATGTGCTACTCTAGCTGATTCTTTCGCATAGTATTCCGGGTCTATTTCTTCAAATATCTCAAATCCTTTACAACCTCCTGGCCCTTCAAATCCAGTTTGATTTTCATTGCCTTTAGATGCAACTGAACTTATTCCAAGTCTCGTTCTTATTCTTCTATCCTCAACATATATCCCTTCAGTATTTGCAATTAATATTTTTTGGTCTTTATCTGAATAACTAACACTTACTTGAGATATATCACTACTAAACGCTTTTGCACTCTTATATGCAACCTTCATTACATTTACTTTATCTCTATTATCTATTGAATTTGGATAAATTTTTATATTATGTATGTTATTTATTTTAATACTGTCATTTAATATTATACTTTTACCATCTTCTAATTTGCCTAAAGCAACAGCAGCTTTATATGCTACATCCAACAGACTACTTAGAGAATTGTCACTTGTATAAGCATATATACTCTTTAAACCTTTAAATATTCTTATTCCTATACCATAATTTCTTCCACCTATTGCATTTTCTACTTTATTATCTATTAAACTGATAGAATTATTTAGAGTGTCTTCTTCAAAAATCTCAGCAAAATCTCCTCCAGTAATTAGACATTTTTCTAATACCTTTGAAGCTATATCTTTTGAAAGCATAAATTTACCTCCTACTTTAAATTTTTAATTGATTTTTATTAAATATCTTTTCTTATTAAAAACATTATATACCACTATTACTTAAAACAAAGTACTTATGAATATATTATACATATGTTTTACTCTAAAATGTTATCACATTTTTATTTATACATACCCATATATCTAGATAATTAAAATGTATAATATTATTTGCTATAGAAAATAATACACTCATACATAATAAATGTTAGGAGTGAAATATATGAATCAAGAATATGTAAAAGGAAAGCCTATTTTTACCAATATAAACAAAATACCAAAACAATTTCCATATCTTACTGATGATATTGATACTGATGTTATAATTGTTGGTGGCGGTGTTACTGGATGCATTTGTGCTTACTATCTAGCTAAAAACAATATAAAATCAGTCATTCTAGAAAAAGGAAGGATTGCACACGGAAGCACTAGTGTAACCACTTCTCTTTTACAGTACGAATTAGATGACAATTTGATAGACTTAACAGAAGTTATGACTTTAGCTGATGCAATAAAAGCATACAATCTTTGTGTATCAGCACTTGAAGAATTAGATGAATTTATAGAACTATATGGAAATAAGTGTGATTATGCTAAAAGAGATACTCTACTTTACACTGCTAATAAGCTTGAAATTAAGGCTATAAAAGAAGAATATAATTTAAGAAAAGAAAATGGATTTGATGTTGAATATATTGATGAATCTACAAACCCTTTTAGTTTTGATTTGAAATCAGGATTAATAGCAAAAAACGGAGGACGAGAATTGGACCCATATAAATACAGTCATCATTTAATCGATGTAAGTCTAAAAAATGGTCTTCAGGTATATGAAAATACAGAAGTAAAAAAAGTAGATTTCGCAAATGATAAAGTAACTGCTGAAGTATCTTATGGTTATAAAGTTCATGGAAAAAAACTAATTGTAGCTACAGGATACAATACAAGTTTATTTACCAAAAGAAACTTTGCAACTAAGTCAAATACTTTTAATATAGCAACAAAGCCAATTAAAAACATAGATTCTTGGAAAAACAATATTCTAATTAGAGATAACTGCGACCCATATAATTATCTAAGAACTACAAAAGATAATAGATTAATTATAGGTGGCGAGGATGTAAGTTTTGATGATATAGAAAATGAAACTTTAGCTAATAAAAAGTATGATATTTTAGAACAAAGATTGAAAAGCATGTTTAAGGATATAAAGGATATACAGATTGAATATAAATATTGTGGTTGCTTTGCTTCTACTTTAGATAATTTAGGGTTTATTGGACCAGATAACAAAAACCACAATCTATGGTATTGCCTAGGTTATGGAGCCAATGGAATACTCTTTGCAATATTGGGTGGTATAATGTTGAGTGAATTGTATCTTGGTAAAGAAAATAAAAATATGAAATTATTTAGAGTAAATAGATTTGATAAATAGATATTACACATTAAAAGACTGTACAAAAAAGAAGTTTTAGAATTCTAAAATCTAACTTTTATACAGTCTTTTATAATGCTCTTTTTAAAAACACTTTATTTATAATTAAATATAAAGTAAAATATTAAAATATAACTGATAAAATTTAGTCACAGTATAATATTTAAGTTTATTTGATGAAAAATGGAGGAATTATTATGAAAGAAATACTCGTTATTGCTCCCACTAAAGGAACCTATGAAAAATCAATTCATATAGTTAAAAAATACAATTATACAAATATTGATGTTGTATTTGGTAATCTAAAAGAAGGGATACCTCTTGCGGAAAAAAGTATTAATCATGGAACTAGAATCATCATAAGCCGAGGTGGTACTTACAATATGCTAAAAGCTACTTACAACATACCTATAGTTGAGATTAAAGTAGATGCTTATGATATCATAGAAAGCTATAAAGAAGTAAAAAACTCTAATGAGCCATTTGGAATAATTGGATTTAATAATGTAATCTATGGTTTTGACATCATAGAAGAAATATTAAATAAGAAAATAACTATGATTGAAATTGAAAAAGAAGAAGAGATTTATGATGCTATAGAGAAATACAGAAAAAAAGGTATCAACACATACATAGGAGATACTACTGTTGCACATATTGTTAAAAGACTCAATTGCAAGGGGATATTAATCGAATCTAGGGAAGAAAATATACTTAGAGCCATTCAACAAGCAGAACAAATACTTGATGCAACCAAAGATGAACAAAAAAGAAGATTACAGATAGAAGCTATGACAGATTTTGTACATGATGGCATAATAACTGTTGACAAAAATTTTATAATCACATTATTTAATAAGAGTGCAGAAAAAATATTTGGTATAAAAAAAGAGAATGCACTTTATCATAACATTATAGATGTAATCCCAAATACAGTCCTTCCTCAAGTAGTTGAAACTATGGAGCCACAAATTGGTGAAATACAAAATATAGGAAGTACAAAAATCATAACAAATAGAGTTCCAATCATCGTCGATGGTCAAATCCAAGGAGCTGTTTCTACCTTTCAAGATAGCAAGGAGATAAGTTCTTTTGAGCATACAATAAGAAGAAGTCTATTAAATAAAGGTCTCTCTGCTAAATACACTTTCGATGACATAATTCATGCTAGTGAAAAAACGAAAAATTGCATAGAAATTGCAAAGAAATATGCCTGTTATGACACCCCTATGATTATCACTGGAGAATCAGGTGTTGGTAAAGAGCTGTTTTGTCAAAGCATACACAACTATAGTAAACGTAAAAATGCACCTTTTGTAGCTGTAAATTGTGCTGCTATACCTCCATCTTTAATAGAAAGTGAATTTTTTGGTTATGAGGAAGGTTCATTTACAGGTGCGAGAAAAAAAGGCAAAGCAGGTGTATTTGAACTAGCACATGAGGGTACAATTTTTCTCGATGAAATAAGTGAAATTCCTCTTGAACTTCAAGGACGACTATTGAGAGTCTTACAGGAAAAACAAGTTATGAGAATTGGTGGTGATAAAGTCATTCCTATAGATGTAAAAATTATTTGTGCTTCTAATAAAGACTTAAAAAATATGATGCGTGATGGTTTATTTAGACAAGACCTTTATTTTAGAATAAATATCTTAACACTATATCTCCCTTCATTAAAAGAAAGAAAAGAAGATATATTAAAACTATCAGAATTTTTTATACATAAATACTCAATCAAATACAACAAAACCCCTTTAATTATCACTCCAAATATTAAGCAAGTACTTCTCGAACAAGAATATGAAGGAAATATAAGAGAATTAGAAGGAATGATGGAAAGAGCTGTTATTGTAGAATCATTTGACTCGATTTTGTTAGAAAAATATAACAGCGAGTATATAAATAATATAGATAATACGAGCAATATAGATAATATAAATAATAATTTTGAATGTAATAACTTAGATTTAAAGACACTAGAAAAAAAATATATCTATAAAATTTACAACGAAAACAATAGAAACACTACAAAGACTTGTGAAATTCTAAAAATAACTCGCTCTACTCTATGGAGAAAGTTAAAAGAAATTGAAAGTGATGTTTAAAAATAATACATACTTAATATATCGAAACGTTTTATGTTTAATTTTAATACATAAGACGTTTATTTGTTTTCACTGAGAAATATTATTGCATAATGAAATAATTATTTTCAATGTTAAGATTTACACAATTATACTTTTAGTTCTAAGTATTCTACAGCACTTCAAGCAATCAGCAAAAATAATCATAATAACTTAAAACATAAAATCTATATATTGGCATAGTAATTGCTTTTAGATACTTATATAAAAATAAAAAGGAGTGATACTAAATGCACATCTTGAAATCAGTGAAAAAGATGCCAGGAGGACTTATGGTATGTCCCCTGTTATTGGGAGCACTATTTAATACAGTATGTCCACAAGCTCTAGAAATTGGAGGATTCACAACATCCTTATTTAAAACTGGTGCAATGAGTATACTTGCTCTATTTTGTCTATGTAATGGAGCTCAAATTAACATTAGACAAGCTGGTAAACCATTGACTAAAGGAATAGCACTTACAGCAACAAAATTCGTAATTGGTGCAGTATTAGGTATTATTGTCAGTAAATTTATAGGACCTAAAGGTATACTTGGTATTACACCTCTTGCCATAGTTGCTACCATGACTAATTCAAATGGAGGTCTATTTGCTGCACTTGCAGGGGAATATGGAGACTCTACAGATGTTGGAGCAATATCTATATTATCACTAAATGATGGTCCTTTTTTCACAATGCTTGCTTTTGGAGTGACTGGGCTTGCAAATGTACCTATAGTAGCACTATTTGCAGCACTTATACCAATATTACTTGGATTTATACTTGGAAATCTTGATGAAGATATACGAGAATTCCTTGCACCTGGTACAACATTATTAATTCCTTTCTTTGCTTTTCCTTTAGGAGCAGCATTAAACTTTAATCAAATTATAACTGCTGGATTACCTGGGGTTGGTCTTGGTTTAGGAGTTACTCTAATAACTGGTATGGGTGGATATTTTGTAATGAAACTTATACGTGCAGAGCATCCAGCAGTAGGTGCAGCTACTGGTACAACAGCTGGTAATGCAGCTGGTACTCCTGAAGCTTTAGCTGCTATAGACCCTACTCTAGCGACAATTGCAGCCGTTTCAACAGTGCAGGTTGCTGCTGCTATCATTGTTACAGCAATATGTTGTCCAATGTTGGTTTCTTATTTAGATAAGAGAGAAAAAAGGAAAAAAGCTATTTTTAAAGCAAATAAAAACATTGAAGTAAATTAATATTTAAGGAGGTAAAAGTAATGAATGCAATTATTCATGCAAATGAAAAAGATAATCTAGTTACATGTGTTAGACCTTTAGTTAAAGGTGAAAAAGTTTCAATTGATGGAGAATCTTACATAGTAAATGATGATATCCCTGTTTTTCACAAGATGGCTACAGAGGATGTAAAAAAAGGTGATGTTGTCTATAAATATGGTGAAGTTATAGGAATCGCAACAGTTGACATAAAAACTGGTGATTATGTTCATGTACATAATATTGAAAGTACACGTGGTCGTGGAGACAAAAAATAGGAGGTAATTAAAATGAAATTAATGGGTTATTTAAGAGAAAATGGACAATTTGGTATTCGTAATCATATTTTAGTTATTCCAACATCTGTATGTTCAAGTGAGACAGCTACAAGAATAGCATCACTTGTACCTGGAGCAATAGCTATACCTCATCAACATGGATGTTGTCAAATTGGTTCTGATATAGAACTTACAGCAAAAACATTGATAGGCTTTGGGAAAAATCCTAATGTTGCCGCAGTTTTAGTAGTTGGTCTTGGTTGTGATGGTATTCAAGCAAAAGACTTAGCTTCTGAGATAGCTACAACAGGAAAAAAAGTAGATTATGTTGTTATACAAGAATGTGGTGGAACATTAAAAACAGTCTCTAAAGGAGCTGAAATAATAGGTCAAATGTCTCGTGAAGTATCAAAAGAAGTAAGGGTTGAGTTCGATATGAGCGAAATTACATTAGCACTTGAATGTGGTGGTTCTGACCCAACAAGTGGAATAGCTTCAAATCCTTCAATTGGAGTCGCTTCAAACCTTCTTGTAGATGAGGGTGGAAGCAGTATACTAAGTGAGACTACAGAAGTAATTGGTGCAGAACATTTATTAGCTACTCGTTTTGAAGATGAAAAAATGAAAGATAAGTTTCTTAAATTTGTAAGTGATGTAGAAAAGAGAGCAATTGCCATGGGAGAAGATTTACGTAGTGGTCAACCTACTCCAGGTAATAAAGCTGGCGGACTTTCAACAATTGAAGAAAAATCACTTGGATGTATGTATAAAGCGGGTAACAAACCATTCAAAGGTGCTCTTGAATACGCCGATATTGTACCTTCTGATAAAAAAGGTCTGTATTTTATGGATACACCCGGACAAGACATAGATTCTATTACTGGTATGGTAGCAGGTGGTGCGCAAATCGTAATCTTTTCAACTGGTAGAGGTACTCCAACAGGAAGCCCAATTTCTCCAGTTATTAAAATCACTGGAAATAGTGGTACATACAACAAAATGCCAGACAATATAGATATAAATGCGGGTAGAATAATAACAGATGGTGCTAAAATAGCAGATATAGGTCAAGAAATATTCAACGAAATAGTAGAAGTCTGTAATGGTAAATATACTAAAGCTGAAAGTCTTGGTCATAGAGAATTTGGTATTTATAGAATTGCTTCTACATTTTAATATCTGATAAATATAATAATAAAATATCTTTATATAGATATACTCCCTCTATAAATATACAGGATACTATTCTTCAACATAAAATTTGAAATATATAAAAAGGTCTATCTCTCAATAATCAAAATTATTTCTAGATAGACCTTTTACTTTTTCATATATCTATACTTGACTTGTTTTAAATTCCCTTTTTAAGAATAACAATACAATTATCATAGCAATAAAATCTGCAATTGGCTGTGCTAACCAAACCCCATCCAAATTGAACTGAATTGGAAGTACAATAATTAATGGTATAAATAAAATAAATTGTCTTAAAAGAGTTAAAAACATAGAATGTTTAACCTTACTTATACATTGGAAATATACAGGCCCTACAATGGAAATTCCCATTATAGGCAATGTAATTAGATTTATATTTATACCTCTTACAGCTATTTCCATTAAATCTGAATCTTTATTAAATATACCTACAAATACTTCTGGAAAAACTTGTACTACTAAAAATCCAAATGATAATATAACAATTGATACTATAATAGATAGTATTAAAGTTTTCTTTGCACGCTCATATTGTTTTGCACCATAATTGTATGATATTATAGTTTGCATACCTTGATTCAAACCAAACACAGGCATCATAAACATCAATAAAATAGATGTAAGTGCTGTCATAGCTCCAATAGCCAAATCTCCACCATAAGCCTTTAGAGAATTATTTGTAAACATATGAGTTATGCTTATAGCTACTTCCATAGCAAAAGGTGTCATACCTATTGCAAATACATTTTTCACTATATCTTTATCCAACTTTAAATTACACTTTTTTAGTTTTAAATTAGACTTCCCTCTTATAAAGTACTGTGTTACCCAAATGCATACTATAACTTGACAGAGTACTGTTGCTATAGCTGCTCCTTTTATACCTAAATCAAACACAAATATGAATATAGGGTCTAATATTAAATTTAGTACACAACCTACAATCATTGTCCTTGCTGCTAATTTTGGATTACCTTCTGCCCTAATTGCATTATTAAGAGAAAATGCAACTAGATTAAATATACTTCCAACCAATATAACACTCATATAGTCTTTTGCATAAGAGATTGAATCTTTACTTGCACCCAAAATAAAAAGTATATCTTCTAAAAAAACTAACCCTAATACAGTTATTATTAAAGATATAATTATAGATAATGTCAAAGCATTACCTAATATCTTTTCTGCTTCTTCTTTATTTCTTTCACCTAGCTTGATAGACAATCTTGTACTAGCACCTACCGATATTAGCATCCCAAAAGCTATTATTAGTGTGAATACTGGCATAGTTACACCAAGACCTGCAATAGCTATGGAACCAATGCCTTCCATAGAGCCAATAAATGCTCTATCTACTACATTATAAAGTGAAGTTACCATCATTGCTATTATTGCAGGTATCGAATATCTAAATAATAAAATCCATATTTTTTCATGTCTTAATGCTTCTTGATTTTCCATGTTGTCACCATTTATACCATGTCATAAGTTATACAAATTGGTTTGTTTGTTCTTGGGTCTGTTGCTATCTCTGCATCAATGTTAAATAATTCTTTTAGATTATCTTTCGTCATAACATCATGTGCATCACCTTCACAAACTATTTTACCTTTCTTAATACCTATCATGTGGTCAGCAAATCTCGCTGCATTATTAAGTTCATGTATTACCATGACAATAGTTCTTCCTTGTTTTTTATTTAATTCATCTAATAATTTTAGTATCTCTAACTGATGAGCTAAGTCTAAATATGTTGTAGGCTCATCTAGTAGTAATATATCAGTCTCTTGTGCTAAAGCCATAGCTATCCATGCCCTTTGTCTTTGCCCTCCTGATAAATCTTCTATATTTCTATCTTTAAAATCTGAAATTCCAGTAACTTCTAAACTCCAATTTACAATATCTCTGTCCTCTTTGCTAGAATTACCAAACCCACTCTTATGAGGAAATCTTCCATAAGAAATTAACTCTGAAACAGTAAGACCACTAGGAGCCTGAGGACTTTGTGGAAGTACAGCCATATCTTTTGCTATTTCTTTGGATTTCTTTTTATGGATGTCCTTTCCATTTATATATATACTTCCACTCTTAGGGCTAATAATTCTTCCTATAGTTTTAAGTATTGTTGATTTTCCACAACCATTAGCCCCTATTATAGTAGTTATTTTTCCTTTTGGTATATTCAAATTTAAATTCTTTACAATATCTGTATTTCCATATGATATATTTAAATTCTTAGTATTTATACAGTTCATAACAACACCCTTTCTTAATCATTTGCCAACATTAAATAAATAAAGTATGGCACTCCTATTATAGAAACCACTATACCCACTGGTATCTCTATAGGTGCCAGAATATTTCTAGATATCGTATCTGCAACTAAAAGTAATAATGTCCCTATAAGTGCTGATACTGGTATTAATCTTTTATGTTTTGGTCCTATTATTTTTCTACCTATATGTGGAGCTATTAAACCTAAAAATGAAATACTACCCGCTACTGCTGTAGATACACCTGATAAAATTACTGCATATATTATAAGTCTTCTTCTCTGTTTTTCTACTTCTACACCAAGACTCGTAGATACTTCGTCACCCAAGTTTAAAACATCTATATACTTTGCTTTATATATAGTTATACCCATAAAAACTACTATAAACGGAAGTACAGCTATCACATATTTCCAACTAGTTCCCCAAATACTACCTGATGTCCATGCCATGACTCTGTTAAATTCTTGTGTTGTAAACTTCAATTGGAATATCGTCAAAATCGATGTGAAAGCTATGTTTATACCTATACCAATAAGTAGTAATCTTGAAGAATTTATACCACCTTTCCATGCAAGAGAATATATAAGAAAAGCTCCAAATAAAGCTCCTACAAGTGCAACGACTGGCATTGTAAATACGGTAAGATTACTCATTCCTTCATAAACATTCCCATTCATAAGGTATATATAAACGACTACAAATAATGCAGCGCCTGAGTTTATCCCCAAAATACCAGAGTCTGCTAAATCATTCTTTGTAACACCTTGAAGAATTACACCTGCTGTTGATAATGCTGAACCAACCAAAAGAGCTATTACTATTCTTGGTAATCTCAATTTAAATATTGCAATTTCATGATTACGCTGACCTTGCCCTAAAAAAGTCTTTATAACATCCATTGGTTCTATAGAAAATGAACCCATGTTTAAGCTCACTAGAAAAGTGATAAAAATAAGCACCACTAAAATGGATACAACAAGCAATGTTTTTGAATTGTTTTTCATAATATTTTTCATAGTACTTATTTTTCCCCCTTTCTAACAAGGTATATAAATATTGGCACTCCTATAAGTGCTGTTATAGAACCTACTGGTGTCTCATACGGAGGATTTATAATCCTACTTAATATATCTGTATATACAAGCAATACAGCTCCTAGAACTAAAGAACTTGGTATTATATACTTATAATCTGAACCTACTATTCCTTTAGCTATTTGAGGGACTATAAGACCTATAAAAATAATATTACCAGAAACTGAAACAGATGCTCCAGTCATTAATATTACGAGTATTATACATATGAATCTAACAGTGTTAGTTTTTTGACCTAATCCTATTGCTACTTCTTCCCCAAGGCTTAATATAGTTATTCTTGGAGCCATAACCATAGCTAATATAAATCCAATACCACCAGCTATAAATAATAACTTTACACCTTCCCAATTCACTCCTACAAGACCTCCTGATATCCAGAAGCTCAATTGTTGAGATAGATTAAAATACATAGATATCGCTGATGCTAAAGAAATTAGCAGTGTCCCAAGTGCTACTCCTGCAAGAGCTAATTTTACATTATTAACTCTTCCTCTTGACTTAGAACTTATAAAGTATATAAATAATCCACTTATACTTGCTCCAATAAATGCAAACATCATTACACTAAGATTTCCATGTATAAGCTGAGGAAGTTTTTTTTGAAGCACTAGTGATATTGCAATTGCAAATGTAGCCCCTTGTGTAATACCTATAACAGAAGGTTCCGCTATAGGATTTCTTGTTATCCCCTGCATTATTGCCCCAGAAACTGCTAAAAAGCCTCCAACAAGTGCTGCTGCTATTGCTCTTGGAAGTCTAACATCCTTTACTATTCTCATATTTATCCCATCTTCCATTTTTATTAAACTATCTATAACAGTTGACAGATTCATATCTTTTGCCCCAATAGCTATGGATAATACAATTCCAAGCACAAGTACAACTAGACTTATTAATATCAGTAAATAAGTTAAATTTTTTTTATTAAACTTAGTCAATTATCCTACCTCCTTCTCCCTTTTAATTGTTAGTATAATAATATCTATTAAATATTTTCTAAGTTTTATTAAAAATAGGTGTGAAAAATGAATATCATTATCTCACACCTACTAAGTTAAGAATTACTTTGTTAATTCATTTTTAACTGATTCTAATAATAACTCTTTTCCGATTGGATTATATGATTGACTAAAAAATGGCGCTGCGTCAAGTATTGTTACATTTCCATCTTTTACTGCTCTTATTTGAGCCCAGATAGCACTATTTTCTAAATCTTTTTTATCTGCTTCTGTGGCAATTACAACTATATGGTCTGCATCTATATCTGTTAGACCTTCCATACTTACCATTGGCAATGTTATTCCATCTTGTTTAGGCATATTCTTAGGTCTAGCTAGCTTCATATCATCATTGATTAAAGTTCCTATTCCACCATCACTAAATACCATAAATTGACCTGAACTAGCTAATACTGGTAAGTAAGTTTTTTCTCCATTTTTCTCCGTAACTTCTTTACCCAATTTTGTAGCCTTTTCATCATACTTCTGTAACCAGTTTTTAGCATCCTCTTCTTTATCAAATAACTTTGAAACATCAGTTAACTTACTTCTCCAGTCATTTGCATAATCTTTCATCATTACTACAGGTGCTATTTCTTTTAATTGGTCATATATTTTCTCTTGTCTTTGACTCATTATTATTAAATCAGGATTTACTTCCAATATAGCTTCCATATCCATAGTATCCATCATTGAGTGTCCAACTATTTTTACATCTTTAAGTTCTTCTCTTATGTAACTTGGTAATTTATCAGTTTCATATGAGTCTACATTTGCTGTTGCAACAGGTTTATGGCCTACTAATAATAGTTCTTCACTACTTCCTGATATATCAACTATTTTTTTAGGATTTGATGGTATTTTAACCTCTCCTTTAACAGATTGTACAACCCTTGTATCTGATTTATCTTCATTCTCTGCATTCTTATCTGAACATGCTGTAACAAGTACTAGCGTAGTTATAATAGATATAAATATTGCAAGTGATTTTATTTTTTTCATGATTTTTTCTCCTACTTGTTTATTATATTTATATGATATTGATTATCATAAGCACATATTTATTATAGCATTTTTCTATTTTTAGTCAATATTATTTTGTAAAAGGATAAAAATTCCTAATTAATCTTAATTATATATACTACAGATAAGGTTTTCTCATATTAAACAATAATTTAAAACTTGAATTTTTATATAGACAGAATGACTTTTCAGTTAAACAATGATAAAATACAATTTATAAAGAAATCTTTAGTAAGAAGGGTTTAAAATATGGATGATTGGCTTATTATTGAAAAAATTGAAGATGTAGTTGTTGGCACTAGTATACCTTATAATTATGAGAAGTCTAAATTTTAAAACATGGATAAAAGCATAATAGATTAGTAAATTCTATTTTAATAAAAAGAGTATCTGTAATAATTATAATAAATCATTACAGATACTCTTTTTATGATAAATGCTTTAAATTACTTATTTTCTAATCTTTCATATACATCTATAAATTCTTCTGCTAATTGCTGAAAATTCATAGATGTCATTAAATGGTCTTGTGCATGAATAAGTATAACGCTTATATCAGTTTTATTACCACTAGCTTCATTTTGTATTAGTTCTGTTTGGAATTTATGAGCTTTATGAATTGATTCTTTTGACTTTTCAATACATTCTCTAGCTTTGTCTATATTTCCACTCTTCGCTTCTTTTATAGCTTCAAATGCCAATCCTTTTGCATCCCCTGCAAATCCAATTATTCCAAAAGATATTTCTATCATTTTTTCATCCATATATTCTACCTCCTAAATATCTCTATAGCTTGATATGACTAATCCATTCTTTTCTAAAAATTCTTTGACCCCTTTAGATGTAAGTATCCTATGCTCTTTTGTTCTATCAATTGCATAAGATGTAGAATTTAAAATATAATCATCTAAAAAAGCTGGGTGAGACATAATATCCACTACATCATACTTCATTATTTTGTCTATATTTTTTATAAAAAACTCTTCACTTACATTTTCCTTATAAAAACTATCAATTAATGGAACTACCTTTGAATACTCTAAATTATATTCAAATCCGCCTCTTATTGGAAGGTCATACTTATTTACAATCTTCTCTATAACTGGCTTTAAACTTACTAAAGTATGGATATGATGGTGACTATCCAGATGAGATATTTCTATTCCAAGTTCTTTTACTTTATCTATTTGAGCACAAAGTTCTCTATAAATCTCATCACAATCCATATTTTTAATAATTTCGTCTGTAATTCTTCTAATAAAAAAACCTTCTTTGTCAACAATAGTTTTTAAGTCAGATAATAATGGTCTACCACAGCTTAAAGTCATGTGAACGCCACAATTTAAAGACTTATTTTCTTTAAGTAATTTTACTCCATGTTCTACTCCAGGCATATTCGCCATCATAGAAGTAGACTTCACTATCCCATTATTATGAGCTGATATTATACCATAATTCACAGCTTCACAATAGCCAAAGTCATCTGCATTTATTATAATTTTAGTCATACCACAACCTACTTTCTATAGATTATCTATTAAATCTAGGAAGATAATCCTTATGAGCTTCTAACATTTCATCTAATATAGTTTTCGCCAAATCATCTGAAGGAATCAATGGATTTATACAAAGTGCCAAAAGGGCAGATTCATAATCTCCATAGACAGCTGCTTTAGCTGCCAATACTTCAAATGACTTAATTTGACTTACTAACCCATGTACAGAATCTGGTAAGTATCCCATACTTAGTGGTTTTGGACCATTTTTTGTTATTACACTGCTGACTTCTACAGCTTGCTCGTCTTTAAAGTCTCTTATTGCACCATTGTTTAATGTATTAACTACTTGAATATCTTTTTTATCATTGTATATAGAGCTTATCAAATTACAAGCTGCATCACTATAATAAGCTCCCCCTCTTTTTTCAAGCTGAGGTGGTTTTATATCTAGTTTTTCATCTTTATACAAATCAAATAGTTGCTCCTCTAATTCTTTAACTACTTGACCTCTGGCTTTTCCTTCTTTAAACTCTCTCAACTCATCTTCAAGCATTTCTTTAGTTTTATAATAATATCTATGATATGGACAAGGTATTGCACCTAGAGATTTTATAAATTCTGAATTAAAGTCAATTGCCTTTATGTTTTGCATACTTATATCTGCTTTAACAAACTTATCTATTGCTTCTTTTGTAACATCTTCTCCATCTAAAAATACATTTAAACCATAAACCATATGATTAAGACCTGCAAAATCCATACTTACTCTATCGCTTTTTACATTAAATAGTTTGGCAACATCGTTTTTTAAATGAATTGGAACATTACATAAACCTATATATTTTTTAAAGTTAGTATATTTGAATACAGCTTCCGTTATTATTCCTGTTGGATTTGTAAAGTTCACCATCCATGCATTTGGACATAATTCTTCCACATCTTTTATTATATCAAATATAATTGGTATTGTGCGAAGGGCTTTGAATAGCCCTCCAGCACCATTAGTTTCTTGACCCATAACTCCATGAGATAAAGGAATAGTTTCATCTTTAATTCTTGCATCTAAAAGACCTACTCTAAGTTGTGTTGTCACGAAATCTGCATCTTTTAGAGCTTCTCTTCTATCTAATGTAAGATTTATTTTCATATCTATTCCAGCTTTTTTTACCATCCTTTTAGCTAAATTTCCTACTATCTCTAATTTTTCTTTTCCATCCTCTATATCTACAAGCCACAATTCCTTTACAGGTAGCTCTTCATATCTATTTATAAAACCCTCTACAAGCTCAGGAGTATAACTTGAACCTCCTCCGATTGTAACTATTTTTAGTCCATTTTTCATCTCATTATACCATCCTTACCTATAATTTAGTGTATTCTATACAACTTGATAAATTAATTATGCGTATAAAATTACCTAGTTGTTAATTTTTTAGTTTCTTAGCCTCCATTTTTTCAGATGCTATGACGAATGGAATATATATTAATATTGACAATATTAAATTAAATAGTGCTAAAGCTCCACCAGTCCAATCGCCTGTAGCCATTGCTCCACCTAGTATAGGAGGTGTCACCCAAGGTATTTTAGGTAAAATTACTGGTGCTACTAATCCAAAATCTATTGCTAAGTATGATACAGCACTACATATTACTGGTGCAAGTACAAATGGAATCATAAATATAGGATTTAAAACTATTGGAAGTCCAAATATTAATGGTTCTCCTATATTAAATATTGCTGGTGGCCCACCTAATACTATCATTTCTTTACGTCTTCTTCCTGCTATTATTAAAGCTATAATTAATCCTAATACCATTCCAGAACCACCTAAATATACAAATGCATCAAAGAATGAACCTGCAAGTACATGGTATCCTTCAGTTGCTCCTGCTTGGGCTAAAGCAGCATTTTCTCCACCTAACTTCATAAGTATAGTTTCTGTAAAAGGAAGTGCTATATTTGCACCATGAAGACCAACAGTCCAAAGTATATGAATTATAAATGCAATAAGCATTGTAGAACCTAGACTATCAGCTACATTTGATAGTGGTGCTCCTAAATAAGTATTTAGAATATCTGTTAAGAAACTTCCATTTGAAAACATCTTTATAAATAGTCCTATTACTGTAAATATCATTATAGTTAACATTCCTGGTATTAACTTTGCAAATGACCTTGAAACTGCTGGTGGAACTCCATCTGGCATTTTTATAGTTAATTTTTTTACTTTAGATAATCTTACAAATATCTCAGTTGATAATAATCCTATTAATATAGAAGAGAACAATGCTGCTGTACCTAAGTAAGTTTGTTGTATCATTCCCCATCCTTCAACTGCTGTAGTTCCTCCTTCAGGAACTATTTTACCAATTTGTGGAGCCATTATAAAAAAGATAGATAGTGCTATAAGTCCAGCCTGTAACCCATCACTTTCATAAGATTTAGCTAAGAAATAGGCAACACCTATTACTAAAAATACTGCCATAGTACCTATTGCTCCCCACCAAAGATCGCCTCCAAATGTAGTCCAGTTTTCTCCAAATATACTTGCCATTAAGTTCTTATATGCTTTTAGTGGCAAGTTGTTTATTAATGTTCCTAATGCACCTACCATAGTTATAGGTATCATAGCTATAAATGCATCCCTTACTGCTACTAAGTGCCTTTGAGCTCCTATTTTAGCAGCTACAGGCACTATATATTTATCCATAAATGACATGAACTTTTCCATATTTACATCCTCCAGTACAACTTTATTTCGAATTATTTAATTCTATGGCTCTATCTAATACAGATTTTCCATTACATCTTCCATAATCCATCATATTTATAACTTCTACTGGAATATTATGTGGTTTTGCCATTTCAGTTGCTTTTCCTAATACATATCTAACTTGAGGTCCTAAAAGTAAGACATCACAATTTTCTATTTCATTTTTTAAGTTTACTTCTGATATAGCCCATATTTTCGCCTCTATATCGTTTTCCTTTGCAGCATCCTCCATTTTCGTAACTAACAAACTAGTTGACATTCCTGCTGAACAAGCTAACATTATTTTTATCATTTTTTTCCCTCCAAATTAGATTTATTAAATATTTTTTAAGTCATAATTTCTTTAAATTATACATTTAAAGTATGCTTTTTTATTAATTATTATTCCAATGTATATATCTTATTTTTAAATGTATATACATTTAATTCTTGATATTATTATATATCAAATGTATATACATTTCAAGAAAACTTTTTCATTTTATTTAAATTTTATTCGACAACAGCACTCAAAGTTAAAGTATATCCATGATGATATGTGTGTGAGTATTCAAAAACCTCACTATTTTGTAACTTGCAGATTTGATTTATATATAAAAGTGCCTCTGGTTCTTCTAACTTCAAGTTGACCATACATTCTTCATTTGATATTACAGCTTGTACTTCTCTCTCTGACATAGCTATCTTATATCCACACACTTCTTCAACAAAATTATAAAGAGAATTTTCACAATGCATCTTATTTAAATTTGGAAATAGCTTAACTGGCATATAAGTAATCATATATGAAACTCTTGCATCATTTGCTAATCTTACTCTTTTTATTTCCCATACATTTTCTTCCAGACTTATATTCAATCTACTTGATAATTCTTCATCTGCCTGAACTATCTCAAGAGATACCAATATGTTAGATACTTTATATCCTTTACTTTCCATCTCTTTAGTAAATCCACTGACAGATGATATATTATCATATATATTATTTGCAAGAACTATACTTCCTACACCTCTTTGTCTGGCTATATATCCTTCTTTTACTAAGTTATTTAGTGCAGACCTTACAGTCATTCTAGTCACATTAAACTCCTCACTTAGCTGTTTTTCAGAGGGGATTAAATCCCCTTTCTTCAAACTATCTGAATTTATTAATTCTCTAACATGATTTTCTATAACTTTATAAATTGGCTCTTTCATTTAATTCACTCCTTATTAGTTAAATCTTTTGCATAATAAGATAATTTTATATACAAATAAAGAAAATGTCTATACATTTAAGATAATTTTAATTTTATTCAGACATCTTATACAACTTTCCAACTTTAAGTAAATATATAAATAAACTTATCATTAGTGTCCCTTTTAAGATACTTGATAACGTTATACTCCACCATACACCATCTAAACCTAATATTTCTGGTCTGGATATAAGGTAAGCTAATGGTACTCTTGCACCAGTCAATATAGTAACTATAGTAGAAGGTATATAGGTTCTCCCTAATCCTTTGAAAGCTCCCGTTGTAATTATCTCTAAACACATAAAAAACTGAGAATATCCTAGGATTTTAAGATAAGTTGCCCCTTTTTCTATAGCTTCACTTTCATCTATAAAAACAGAAAATATACTCTCTCCTGCAAATACTAGTACTAAAGTAGTTATTATTCCAAGTATAGAAGACACAATTATACCTATTTTACAACCCTTGTTTATTCTAGAGTACTTTTTAGCACCATAGTTTTGTCCAACGAAACTTCCTAATGCAACTGCTAATCCTTCAGCAGTCATCCACGATATTGCTTCTATCTGTGAGCCCACTTTTTGAACAGCAACAGCAACAGGTCCCCATGATGCTACGATTACTCCTAGCAACATTGAAAATACTGTGAACATTCCATTCTGTATCGCTACGGGAAAACCTAATTTATACAACACTTTATAATATCTAAGTTCTATTTTTCTAAATATCTTTATTCTAAAATATTCTTCTTTACTCTTAAGAACTATATATAAAAAACACATTGTAACTACTATCTGTGCAAATACAGTTGCTATAGCAGCTCCTGCTACACCAAGTCTTGGAGCAGGACCCCATCCAAAAATTAATATAGGGTCAAGTATAATATTAGTTATTAATCCTACTGTATTAATGCAAAAAGGAGTTTTGCTATTTCCAAGACCATTGAAAATTGCAGTAAACACTGGGTTTATAAAATAAAATACCATACCTAAGGCTACTATTATCAAATATTGTCTAGACATAGTAATAACTTCTAAATCTCCTAATTTAAAAAAACCTATCAGTTGTTTATTAAGCACTATTAAAGATATTGTATATATTATTGCTAACATAATATTTATTTCTATTGCTGATTTTATATATGATTTGGTGGCACTTATATTGTTTTCTCCTATACTTTGTGCTACTTTTACTTCTCCACCCACCTTAGAAATCATAATAAATGCCATTGCAAGCCATGGAAAAAATCCAGCCGTTCCAACCGCTGCTACTGCCTTACTTCCAGCTTTACCAACCCATATCATATCTATCATGTTGTATCCCATTTGTATAAATGAAGTCCCCATTATTGGAAGTGATAGTTTAAGTAATTTTTCTGTAATTCTTCCTTCTGTTAAATCAAGTCTATCTTTCATTTCCCACCTCTTATAGATTATAAAATTTTAAATTTATTTATACAGCTAGATTTATCAACTTATTTAGTTAAACTCTCTATCATAAATATAATTGCTATATACTCATAAGTATAAATATAATTATTTCCTCAATTACTATTATAATTCTTATCTTAACATCAATTAAGTGGATATAGTTCAATAAATAATAAACTTGTAATTAATTAGAATTATTTATTCTATATTTTCCAAAGATTGACAAGCTTTTTTGGGGTTGATATACTAATATTTAAAATATTTTAAATTCTTATGAGGTGAATCAATGAACATAAATGAATATATAAAAGACTCTATCTTAGTTTTTGATGGTGCTATGGGAACATACTATTCTAAACTAAAGAATAACGCTTTCAACTGTGAAATGGCTAATATCAATGATGCATCTACAATTTTATCTATTCATAGAGAATATATAAGAGCTGGGTGTAAAGCTATTAAAACAAATACCTTTGCTGCCAATGAAATACTCCTAGAATGTGATTTTAAAACTGTCAAAGATATTATCAAAAATGGATATGAAATTGCATTAGAGGCAACAAAAAATACAGATGTATTTGTATTTGCTGACATAGGTCCAATACCTGCTTTAAATGACAGAGATTTACTATCTGACTATAAAAAAATAGTAGATATATTTTTAGAGCTTGGTGCAACAAACTTTATATTTGAAACATTTAGTAATGATGAATATCTACCAGAAATCTCAAGTTATATAAAGAAAAAACAACCAAATTCATTTATATTAACAGAATTTGCAGTTAATCCTGAGGGATTTACTAGACTTGGAAAAAGTGGTGCAAAAATATTTGAATCTATTTCAAAGAATAAAAACATAGACGCATTAGGATTTAATTGTATCTCTGGACCACATCATCTATTGCATTTTATAAAGACAATTGATATTAATGACAGTATAGTTTCCATTATGCCTAACGCAGGCTATCCTACTATCATCAATAACCGTACTTTTTTTGAAGATAATTCAGACTATTTTTCAGAACAAATGTTGGAAATACTAAACCAAGGGATTCATATATTAGGTGGATGTTGTGGTACAACGCCAGAATTTATAAAAAAGACTGTTGATATAATAAATTCTTCATATAGAGGTGAATCTGCTATAGAAAAAGTTATTTCTTCAAAGGAAAAAATCAAACCAATATCAAAAAATAAACTTTTGGAAAAACTTGAAGTAGGTAAAAAAATTATAGCAGTTGAATTAGACCCTCCAATTGATACAGATATTGAATTTTTTATGAGTAGTGCCAAAAAATTAAAAGACCACGGAGTCGATGCAATTACAATTGCAGATTGTCCAATAGCTAGGGCAAGAGTTGATAGTAGTTTATTAGCTTGCAAAATAAAAAGAGAATTAGATATTACCCCTATACCTCATATGACATGTAGAGATAGGAATATTAATGCAACTAAAGCTCTCCTTTTAGGACTTAATATTGAAAATATAGATAATGTACTTGTAGTAACTGGAGACCCTATACCATCTGCTGAAAGAGATGAAATAAAAGCTATGTTTAGCTTTAATTCCTCAATATTAGCAAATTACATAAAAACATTGAATGAAAATACATTTAATACACCTTTTAATATACTTGGAGCATTAAATATAAATGCAATAAACTTCGATTCTCAACTTAAACATGCTAAGATTAAAATAGAAAATGGAGTTACTATGTTTTTAACTCAGCCAGTTTTAACAGAACAAGCTTTAATAAACCTAAAAAAAGCTAAAGAAATACTTCCTGCAAAGATACTTGGAGGAATAATACCTGTTGTAAGCTATAGAAATGCTTGCTTTATGAATAATGAGATTTCAGGGATTACTGTTTCTCAAAATATTATAGACCTGTACAAAGATACATCAAAAGAAGAGTCTACCAAGCTTGCTATTAATATATCTACTCAAATAGCAAAAGAAATTGAACCCTATGTAGATGGTTATTACATTATTACACCTTTTAAAAGAATTGATATAATATGTGATATAATAGCAAATATTTATAAATAAAATATTTATAATATAAGTAATATTAAAATATTTATTAAAATATATTATAATTCTATAAAGCTTTATATTTTAAGGTTATAGGCTTGTTTATTCGTTGTAATTTTTATATAAATTTGGTAATATATAGATATATTATGGTGAAATTTATAGATATATATTAATTATGAGGAGATTGTGGGAAGCTCTTTTCACAAAACAACTAAGCTATGAAAATAAATAAAAAATTTAATAGAGTTGATATGCAGGTTTCAATACTTACTGAAATTATTGTAATAATATCTTCTTCGTGTGTGTATTTTTTTAACTATCAATTGACTTACAATGATATGATATATACTTTGAGTGAAAGTTCTAGACGCATATATGAGTATGCAGAAAAAAATATTGATAAAGATACATTTACTGAAATTAACTCTAAAGAAGACCAATCAAAAAACTCTTATAAAAGTTCTAAGACCTTATTAGAATCTATAAAAAATACCACTGGAGTCATGTATCTATATACTGCTAAAAAAACAAAAGATGGCTCATTAGTGTATGTTGTTGATGGCTTAGATTCATCTAGGAGTGATTTTAGAAACGCTGGTGATTTAATAGAAAAAGAAATTTGGGGTGACCTTAACAAAGCGCTGGATAATAATATATTGCTCCCTAAAAAAATTAAAGCAACATCCTGGGGATACATATTCATATCATACTTTCCTATTCACAATAATGATGGTGAAGTTGTTGGGGTAATAGGAATTGAATTTGAAGCAAACCATCAATACAATACATTTAAATTTATAAGCATAGTTACACCACTTATAGCATTATTGACTTGTCTAATATCAGCATTGGTTGCGGTAGTTCTATTTAAGCGTATATCAAACCCTACATATACTGATTTTGCTAATACAGATTACTTAACAGGTTTAAAAAATAGAAATGCCTTCGAAATAGACATGAATAATTTGAACAATTTAAGTATAAAAAAGCTAATATCTATCATATCAATAGACTTAGATGGCTTAAAAAAAATCAATGATAAATTTGGTCATCAGACAGGAGATTTATACATTAAGCATGCAAGTAAAATTATAAGAGATGTTATAGCTAAAAAACATGTAGTTTATCGTGTTGGCGGAGATGAATACATAGTCATTCTAAAAAATTCATCTCATGAAGAGATAAATACTATTATAAATAATATCAATTTAAAAATAATTGAAGAAAACTCGACTAACGAGTTAAAGTTATCAATGTCTATTGGATATGCTGTTTTTGATGATAAATTAGATGTTTCTTTGTTTGATACATATCATCGTGCAGATTCTCAAATGTACGATAATAAAAGGAAATTTAAAACACGTGATTAACATTAATTCTAAGCTTAAAAAGTCTATTCCATAAATAACAAGAATAGACTTTTTTAATTTGTATTTTTTTAAGAATTTATTTAGTTAAGATTTGTCCTTTTTTCCAAACGATTTTTTATGAACTCATGTATTACTTTCACTAATATGTTTGTAATTAGTATTAATACTGCCAATGCTGCAGCCTGTGCAGTGCTACCTTTATCATCCAATTGTACAATTGATATTGCAGCCACTTTTGAACTTGCAGTATATATAAATACTAAAGCTGATATGGTCACCATAGAGTTTAAGAAAAAATACATAAAATTTTCTAAAACTGCTGGCAAACAAAGTGGTATAGTTACATTTTTAAGAATTGATGCACTGTTTATCCCCATCGACTTAGCCACCATATCTAATTCCTTATCTACTTTCTTAATGGCTGTAGTAGCAGTTATAAACGCTACTGAAAAGAAATGTACTACATTACATATAACCATTATAAGTACTGTTCCATATAATCCATTGAATAAGTTTTTAATGTATATTGTATCCATAAAATTAAACTCTAACTTATTAAAAAATAGTACATAAGATATACCTAAAACCAACCCTGGCAATGCCATAGGTAATGTACTTAAAAAATATCCAAATGATTTTAAATACGGAGCTTTTTCTGTTTTTTCATTTAGATATGCAAATAAGAAAACAAAGCTTGTACCAAGAATAGCTGTTAATAGTGACATTTTTATTGAATTTATAAATGGTGTAATTCCATCAATACTATTTTTCATAGAAAAGTGTTCTAGTGTGAGTCTTAAATCATATGGCCAAACAGATATTAAGGATGATAAGATTACAGTTAACATTACAGCTATTATACCAAATGCAATAAACCCTACAATCCCACCAAAAATACTATCTCTTAATTTATTAGATTTAATTTTATATGGAATTGACTTTGAATTTATATACGAATTTTGATTCTTTTCAATTTTTTTAGTTACCATAAATGATATTATTGCAGGTATTAAAAGTAAAATTGATACAGTAGCACCCATTGGCATATTTTGTTGTCCTATAATCTGCTTATACACATCTATTGATAATACATTAAACTCTCCTCCAATTACTTTTGGAGCTCCAAAGTCTGTAAAGCATAATGTAAATGATACAAATGCAGAACTTATCAAAGAGTATTTTATACTAGGAATTGTTATACTTATAAATTCTCTTATTTTACTTATACCCATAGTGTTACTAGCTTCATATAATCTATAATCCGTTGAACTTAATGATATATAAAGTATTTGAAATGATTGAGGAAATACATATATAATTTGTGCTAATATTATTCCTACTGCTCCATATATTGGAACATGTATTCCAAGTAAATTAGTTACAACCCCTTGATTCCCAAACAAATATACTAAGCCTATTGCGTGCATCATTGTTGGAGCAAACATAGGAAACATTGCTAACGACTTAAAAAATCCCTTAAATTTAATCTTTGTCCTCGTTAGTGCATACGCATATACTAATGCAAGTGTTAATGATATTACAGTTGATATAATAGATACAAATACTGTATTTTTCAGCGAATTCAACAGAGCTTCAGAAGCTAAGTATTCTTGGAAGTTTTGCAATCCAACAAAGACTCCATCTTTATCTAAAAATGCCTGCACAAATAGATATATTATAGGTGCCAGTAAGAATATTACTAAAGACATAACCAATACTGTAAGCATGCACTTTTTTATATCTAGATTCATTTTTGATTTAAGACTTATACCCTTAGAACTCATAGCATTATTATTCATATACTTATGCTCCTTTAACTTTTGGATACTTTAAATAGTATTTTTCATCTATATTTATCTTTACAAGGTCACCTTCTACTAAATTTAAATTAACCCATTCTTTTATAGAAACATCACTTATTATGAAATTTTCATTTAATTTATCTTTTATTTCTACTCTTAGGAGATTTCCTCTGAACTCTATGTTAGATATTATTCCTTGATAATTTTCTTTTGTTGATTTCTCCATTTGAACATATTCAGGTCTTACAGTTAATATAGAATCTCCATCATCAAAGCAGTTTGTATCTCCTATAAATTGAGCTGTAAATAGATTTTGAGGATTTTGATATATTTCCTCTGGAGTTCCTATCTGCATTATATCTCCTCCGTTTAAAATAGCGATTTTATCTGCCATTGTTATAGCTTCTTCTTGGTCATGTGTTACCATTATTGTTGTTATATTAAGTTCTTTTTGTAGCCTTTTAATATCCATTCTAAGCTTGTGTCTAACCTTTGCATCTAATGCAGACATTGGCTCATCTAAAAGCAAAAACTTTGGTTCAAGCGCTAATGCTCTCGCTATTGCAATTCTTTGTTGTTGCCCACCTGATAACGCTTTAGGATATTTATGAGCTTCATGAGTTAATCCCACTATTTCAAGAACTTCCTTAACTTTATTATCTATTTTTTCTTTTGAAACTTTTCTTTCTTTAAGTGGAAAAGCTATATTGTTATATGCAGTCATATTTGGAAACAAAGCATATGATTGAAACACTATTCCAAAACCTCTCTTTGACGGTTCTAAATCTGTAATATCTTTATCTTGAAGAATTATAGCTCCACTATTTACTTCTTCAAGACCAGCTATTATTCTAAGTAATGTAGTCTTACCACATCCACTAGGCCCAAGTAAACATAAAAATTCACCTTCTTCAATATCCAAACTAATATTATTTAAAACCCTTTTTTGGTCATAATTTTTAAACACATTATTTATTTTTAAGTAACTCATATCTTATCTCCCCTTATCTAATTATATTTTTATTTTAAATTTTTTTCTCCTAAAATTATCTCTTCTAAACTATTCAGTTAAATTTTACTTACTTTCAGATTTTGAACCATACTTTGATTCCCAAGTTTTTAATACCATACCTCTATTTTTTGCAGCAGAGTTTAAATCTACTTCCTTTATTAGCTGTTCAAATGGTTGTTTAGAATAACCCTTTGGAACCGGATTATTTGTCTTTATAGAAGTAACTGCTACTTCGTGTGCATATCTATTCATAGCTGAATCACTCATTGCCCAGTCTAAAAATATCTTTGCTTCTTTTTTTATATTCTCTTTTTTAACTAAAGCATTTGCTTCTAAATCCCAACCTGAACCCTCTTTCGGAAATACTACTTCTATAGGTTCACCACTAGATAATTGTTGTGTAGCTCTATATCCAAGTGTAATACCTATTGGATATTCTCCAGAACCAGCTAGTTTAGCAGGCTTTGAACCAGAGTGTGTATATGTAGCTATATTTTTATGTAATTTATCCATATAATCGTAAGCATCTTTTTCGCCCATCATTTGAATAAGTCCTGATACTGTAAGATACCCTGTTCCAGATGATGCTGGATTTGGCATTGTTATTAACCCTTTATATTCTGGTTTTATCAAATCTTTATAACTTTTTGGAACATCAATACCTAGTTTTTCAAGCTCTTTATAATTAACTACTATAGCTGTTTCTGGTACACTCATTCCTACCCAGGATACATCTTCTCCAATATCTTTGAATTTTTTATCAACCTTATCATAATTTTTTGGCTTATACACTTCAAGGGCTCCATCTTCTTTTAACTCTATCATGTTCATTGCTGACAATCCCCATATAACATCAGCTTGCGGATTATCTTTTTCTGCTAACAATTTTGAAGCTATTACTCCATGAGAATCCATAACTATCTCTACATCTATATTTGGATACTCTTCTCTAAAACCTTCCATATAGTAAGCTATTTGCTCTTCCTCTAATGCTGCATATATTGTAAGTTTATTATTTCCTTTTCCTTGAGTAGTTTGTGGTGTTGTTGATATGCAACTTGTCATAAATGTAATTACTACAATACACAGACAAGTAAATATAAATTCTTTCATATCTTCCCCCTTTATGTATTTTATGTGTTTTTATCTTTTTTTAATTGTTTTTTATTGTTTTTGCTTATGTTTATATAATACACCTAATTTGTTAATATAAAGTTAAGTGTAAATTAACAGTTCGTTAATTTTTAGAAATTTTTGTTAAATATGTTATTTTTGATTAATTCTAGTATGCTTTTAAACAATATTTTATTTTTATGGTATCTATATTTTTAATTTGAGCATAAAAAATAAGCCTAACTCCTATAAACTAGAATGTTAGACTTACTTTTATAAGTATTTAATTACACAACCAAATTATTTTTCTTCTTTTCTTCAAGTGCTTTTTTAAGCACCATATCCTTAACCTTCATAAGTCTAGTAGTACTTGCTCTTTCATTTTCCTCAAGCTTCATAGCAATATACTTAATAGTCTCCATGTAATTTGGTATCATTACATTCTCAAGAGCATTAACACGTCTACGTGTCTTTTCTATCTCTTGAGCAAGAAGTTGTGCACTTTTCTCACTTTCTGCAAGTCTTAAAAGTGGCTCCATAGCAGCTGAGAATGCTTCCATAGCAGAATCTAATTCACCTGATGTAAAGGCAAGTCCATAAGGATAAATATCACTTTGATTGTTTTCAGTTTTAAAGTCAAACACAGGAACATCGACACTCATTATATTTTTCGTAGAGACATCTACTGAAACAGATTGCTTTGGCATCATAAGTGCTGAACCTAGATACTCCTGACTCATAACTGCTCTTGCAATTATAAAATTTTTATAAGCACCATCAAGAGCATTTTCTGCTTCTTCACGTAATCGCTTATTTTCTCTTACAATATCAAGAAATTGTTTCATAAGTTCATCAAGCTTATCTTTAAGAAGCTTATGACCTCTTGTAGCAGTTTTAAGGAGTTTCTTAAGTCTAGTCATTTCCATACGTGTTGGATTTACATTTAATCTAGCCACAGATATCACTCCTTAGGCATATATTTTTCAAAATATTCATCACGAATACGTTTAAGTTCACTCTTTGGTAACATACTAAGAAGCTTCCATCCAATTTCTAATGTTTGCTCAATAGTTCTGTCAATTCTAAATCCTTGTGAAACATATTCTTTCTCAAATTCATCTGCAAACTTTGCATACATTAAATCAATCTCAGAAAGTGCAGATTCACCAAGTATTGCCATAAGTTCTTTTGCATCTTTACCTCTTGAATAAGCGGCAAAAAGTTGGTTCATTGTATCTGCATGGTCCTCACGAGTTTTACCTTTACCAATCCCCTTATCTTTTAGACGAGAAAGTGATGGTAAAACATCTATAGGAGGCTGTATATCTTTTTTATAAAGTTCACGGCTAAGTATAATCTGTCCTTCTGTAATGTATCCTGTAAGGTCAGGAATTGGATGTGTTTTATCCTCCTCAGGCATTGTAAGTATAGGAATCATAGTTATAGAACCTTCATGCCCTTTCATTTTTCCTGCTCTTTCATACATTGTAGCAAGGTCAGTATAAAGATAACCTGGATATCCACGACGTCCTGGTACTTCTTTTTTAGCTGCTGAAACTTCACGTAATGCTTCTGCGTAGTTTGTAATATCTGTTATTATAACAAGTACATGCATGCCCTGGTCAAAAGCAAGATATTCAGCTGCTGTAAGTGCCATTCTAGGTGTAGATACACGCTCTACAGCTGGGTCATTTGCAAGGTTTACAAATACTACAGAACGGTCAATAGCACCAGTTGCTTTAAAGTCACTTATAAAGAAATCTGCATCTTCAAAAGTTATACCAACTGCAGCAAACACAACGGCGAACTTAGAATCAGTTCCACGTACTTTTGCCTGTCTTGCAATTTGAACAGCAAGGTTAGCATGTGGCAAACCTGCTGCTGAGAATATAGGAAGCTTTTGCCCCCTAACCAGTGTATTAAGTCCATCTATCGCAGATACACCAGTCTGTATAAATTCTGCTGGATAATCACGTGCTGCTGGATTTATTGGAGCTCCATTTATATCAAGTCTTTTATCTGGTATAATTTCTGGGCCTCCATCAATAGGTTTACCCATTCCACTAAAGACACGACCTAATATATCTGGTGAAACTCCAAAATCAAGACTCTTTCCTAAAAAACGAACTTTACTTTCAGCAAGGTTTATACCTGTTGAACTTTCAAAAAGCTGAACAAGTGCAGTATCTTCATTTACCTCTAGAACTTTACAACGACGAATCTCTCCATTTGAAAGTTCAATCTCTCCAAGTTCATCAAATTTTACACCTTCTACACCGTTTATTAGCATAAGAGGACCGGCTACCTCTTGTATTGACTTATATTCCTTTATCATAGTTCTTCAGCCCCCCTCTTTTTAATAAGGTCTGCAAGCTCATTGTCTATTTCCTCTTCAATTGAATCGTAAGTAGCATCTATACTGTCTTCTTCTACATACTTAGCACGACCAATCTTTTCAAGAACTGAAAGCTTGATAATATCATTTATAGTAACATTTTGCTTGATGGCATCTTGTGCTGACTTATAGAATTTTAATATAAGTCCCATCATTCTATATTGTTTATGAAGTGATGTGTAAGTATCAACTTCGTGGAAAGAGTTTTGATGAAGGAAGTCTTCTCTTATAGAACGAGTAACTTCTAATATCAATCTATCTCCATCTGAAAGTGAATCCACACCAACTAATTGAACTATTTCTTGAAGTTCAGATTCAACTTGTAAAAGTTTCATAGCCTGAGCTCTTTGAGCTGAGAAATTATCATTTACATTTTTATCTGTCCATACATCAACTTTTTCCTGATAGAGTGAATAACTTGTTAACCAGTTGATTGCTGGGAAATGACGCTTATATGCCAAAGAAGCATCAAGCCCCCAGAATACTTTTACTATACGAAGTGTTGCTTGGCTGACAGGTTCTGATGTATCTCCACCAGGAGGAGAAACTGCACCAATTGCTGTAAGTGTTCCTTCTCTATCATCCATACCTAGACAATTTACCTTTCCTGCTCTCTCATAGAATTGAGCAAGACGTGAACCTAAGTATGCAGGATAACCTTCTTCACCAGGCATCTCCTCTAGACGACCACTCATCTCTCTAAGAGCCTCAGCCCATCTTGATGTAGAGTCTGCCATAAGTGCAACACTATATCCCATATCTCTAAAGTATTCAGCTATTGTAATACCAGTGTATATAGAAGCTTCACGTGCGGCAACTGGCATGTCTGATGTATTTGCTATAAGCACAGTTCTTTGCATAAGTGACTCGCCTGTTCTTGGGTCTTTTAATTCAGGGAACTCAAGAAGAACATCAGTCATTTCATTTCCACGTTCACCACAACCTATATATACAACTATATCTGCATCTGCCCATTTAGCAAGCTGATGTTGTGTAACAGTTTTTCCACTTCCAAAAGGACCTGGTATAGCTGCTACCCCACCTTTTGTGATTGGGAAAAATGTATCTATAACTCTTTGACCTGTAACAAGAAGTGAATCTGGTGTTTTCTTTTCTCTATATGGTCTTTCTTTTCTAACTGGCCATTTTTGCATCATAGTTACAGCTATATCGTTACCTTTTTCATCTGTAATAACACAAACTGTATCTTCAACAGTAAATTCTCCAGAATATATTTCTTTTATAGTACCATTAACTCCATAAGGAACCATAATTTTACATTCCACTACAGCTGTTTCTTGAACTCCACCAATTATATCACCAGATACAACTTTATCGCCTACAGCTTTTTTAGGTTTAAATTCCCACTTAACTTCTCTATCAAGTGAAGATACCTCAACACCTTTAGTTATATTAGTACCTGAAATATCATACATTTTTTCAAGTGGACGTTGAATACCATCATAAATAGTTGAAATAAGACCTGGTCCAAGCTCAACACTCATAGGCATTCCAAGAGAAACAACTTCCTCCCCTGGTCCTAGACCAGAAGTCTCCTCATAAACCTGTATAGAAGCTTTATCTCCATGCATTTCTATAATCTCGCCTATAAGATGTTTATCTGAAACTCTTACGACGTCAAACATATTCGCATCTCTCATGCCCTCCGCTACAACAAGCGGTCCTGACACCTTTACAATTGTGCCTGTTTTCATATTCTCTCACCTGCAATCATATACTTTATCAAAATTTAAATACTCCCTCCTATATTTTATCAATACGTACTTTTAGCACTAATAAAATTTGAGATTGTCTTTTATTCAACTTCCATTTATTCTTTAAATAATATATCTGCACCTATAGCACGTTTACTAGATTCTCTTACTTCATTCATACCTAATCCCATACTTCCTCCAATACCTGGAATAACTATAATAGCAGGAAGTTGGTAGTCCTTGTATTTTGCTATTGATTCTTTTGCAAGCAATGATGCCTGTTCTGTAATATAAATTATCGCATACTCATCTTCAACCAACTTATGTATACTTTTTTTAATTTCGTCACTATCATAGGCTGGGAAGATATCTATTCCAAGAGCTAAAAATCCCATGATGCTATCTTTATCTCCAACTACTCCTACCTTATACATAAGCATCCCTTAGCCTTTCTTTTATAGTATCTGCGTCTATATTATTAAGCTTACTAGTCAAAATAATTCTTATTGTTTTTATCTCTGATTCTTTAGCATATAAATAAGCAATTAATGGCTCTAATGTAAGAGGTTTAAATTTTGCTTCTCTAACATATTCCATAAGATAGTCATCACAAAGTTTTTCAAATACAGTGAATCCATTACTCATACCATTTTTACAGATATCAGAGTAAGAAGTAGATTTAAAACATGATGCTGGAGTGTCTGAAGAAAAAGCTTCTAAGAATTTTTCCTTATCAAGTGAGCCACCTGAAACAAACACATTCATAAACATGTGAAAATCTTTCTTCATATTTTTAACTCTTATAAAACTTTTTAGATTTGTTAAATCACAAACTTTCATAACATAATCTATTACAAATTTGTTTTGACTTTCTTTAGCAGTCTCTTTCATACTAGAAAAAGTCGCTTTATCTAAAGCAATATCGACCATCTGACCATTTTGTGTCTTACTATAAACATCAAATGCCTCTACTATGGCTGCTGCCATTATATTAGGTAAATCACTAAAATTACGATTTGCTAAAGATTCTCTAAGCTTAATAAGAGGAATTGTACCTCCATCAATCAAATATTTTTCACCATCTACACCAGAAATTTCTTCTTTAATCAGCACTTTTAAGTTGTGATAGTCATTTTTATAAAGAAATACATCAACAAATTTTTCTTCAGGAGCTAGACCTTTAAGAATTTCATATGTCTTTGATAATTCTTGAGTCAAAATATTCTCAAAATTATGGATATTATTATTCGATGTATCCACATAACCTGCTTCAGCTATAATTCTTAAAGAATCTTCAGGGCTTTTGGCTTCTGCCATTTGAATAAACATTTGTCTGTTAAGAAGCTGTTTTTCAAGCACTCTTATTCGTGCCACGGCATAGGGATAAGTTTTTTCTTCTGCCATTTTTTAACCCCTCCTTAATTAAACAAAATTTCTGCTGCAATTTGCTCAATATCTTCATATTCTACTGCAATTATGGCTTCAAATGAATAATTATACTCAATGTCGCCTTTTTTAACTATAAAGCCTCCAGTAATATCTCTGATTTCATCAGATACTTTAATGCCTTTTTTTGATAACACATCTTTCAATGCTTTTTTATCTTTTTTAGATAATACTATCTGTGAATCTTCTGTACAGTTTGATTTTTCAATCATATTTAATATAATCTCTTCATATTCACTATCTTTAAGATTTAAAAGTTTATTTTTAGCTTCTAAGATTACTTCTTCTAAAATCTCTTGTTTTTTTGATAATATTTGTTTCTTAGCCTCCATATAAGCTCCTGATATTTCCTTAGAAGCTGCTTTTTCTGCTTCTGCCTCTGCAAGCTTTGTATAGGAAGCCATTTCCTTTTCAGCTTTTTCAGTAGCTGAATTTATTTTTGAATCTGCCTCACTCTTAGCTTTATCCAATATTTCTTGTGCTTCTTGTTTGGCATCAGCTATAATTCTGTCAATCATTTTTTGTTCATTACCCATAGGAGTGCTTCCTCCTTTTCATTTTTTTTACTTATGAATTATAATCTATAATTAACCAACTGCAATTCCATTGTAAGCTAAGAAAGAAACAAGTAGTCCTAAAAGAGCATATGTTTCAACTATCGCTGCAAATGTTATAGCCTTACCAAGTTCCTCAGGTCTTTTAGCAACTATTCCAACCCCTGCTGCTGCTGCCTTACCTTGTGCGATACCTGACACCAAACCAACTAAACCAATTGGAAGTCCTGCCATAAGAAGTTGTAAACCTTGAGCTGATGTTGGTATTGCATCTCCCCCAATAATCCCTGCTTTTGATAAAATAAGGAAAGCTATGATAAATCCATATAGACCTTGTGTACCAGGAAGAAGTTGTAAAACTAGAAGTTGACCAAATTTACTAGGGTCTTCTGTTACAACACCTGCTGCGGCTTGACCTGCTATTGAAGTACCTTTAGCAGAACCCATACCTGCAAATAATGCTGCTATAGCAGCTCCTGATATTGCCAAAAATTGACCATTTCCTAACGCGTTTAAAAATTCCATATTTACATCTCCTTTTTATTAATGCTTGTATATTTTGTTTTATACTTAAACGGAACAAAAGGAACTCCTCCGCCTTCATAAAACTTGTTGAAAAATTCTACATACTGTAACCTACTTGTATGAACATATGCACCTAGTGCATTTATAAGAAGGTTTATTGTGTGTCCTACAACGCCAATTACAACTGCAAATATTGGACCAGCTATAGCCCCTAAAAGATTGATAACCTGCCCTATAACTCCTGTTGTTAGACAAAGTGCCATAATTCTTGTATAAGATAATATATCAGCAAAATAACTTGTTATACCATAAAGGCTTGAGAATCCTTTGAAAAGCTTAACAGGAACACCTTTAAAGCTTCTTCCTTGAGTAAGGACAAGACCTAAAGCACCTATAATTGCCAAATATTTTCCTACTTCAGAAAATACACCTATATCGCCTGCAACAAAAGGTATTATAAGTAGACATACCCCTGTTATACATAAATACCAAAAACCTATATCAAAAATTGCATCTATTACCTTGCCATCTCTTATTAATGTATATGCTTTAATTCCCAAACCTACATATATATGGATAATACCGAACAGTAATGACATTCCCATAAGTACCATAACATCCTCTAAAGGATTGATTAGAGCTTTTATAGGAATTAAATCCCCCAAAATACCCCCGAATATAAGACCCCATATAGTAGTTGAAACTCCACAAATACCAATAAGTTTAATTAAATTTCCTTCACCTTTTTGCATTTTTGATTTGTATACAATAAATCCACATGCTAGTGCAATTATCATCCCATATGCAGCATCACTTAGCATCATTCCAAAGAATACAACATAAAAGAAAGTCATAATTGTATTTGGGTCAATATCTTTTGTGCTTGGACAGCTGTACATATTTGTTACACTTTCAAAAGGTGTTACAACTTTATTGTTTTCAAGCAGAATTGGGAAACCTTCTTCTTTATCTCCTTCCTCTGTTTGAACACAACAGTCAAACTTTTCTGTAATTTCTTTAATTAGCTCATCTGCTCTTTTGCTTGGTAGCCAACCGTTAAGGCAGAATGTTGTTTTTGTTTTGACAAGCCTCTCTATAATCTTTTTTTGGTCTCTTTCTATAGTGTAAAAATCATATAGATTTTCAAGCATGTGCATATTATCTGCATGGCTTTTAATTTCTTCTGTCTTATTCTTAGAAACGTTTTCCTGTCTAATTATCATTTCATTATATTTCTTAATAGCTTGTGATGGTGTACCTTCTTCATTTGGCAATGCAACTACTGAAAAATTAAATTCTTTTAGAACCTCTAAAGCATTATCAAAAGTTTCTTTCAAAGTAATTAAATAAACATAGTTCATTAACTTGTCGGAATTAATAATTCCAAGAACACTTTCTGGTATTTCATCTTCTAATTTTACTCTTAAGGCATCAACATTTGCACTTGTAGGCAAAGTCCCAAGTATAGTTTTTGTATACTTAGTTTCCATATTTTCAAGAGGAATATCAAAATTCACCCATGGTTCTAACATATTTTTATTGTTATTCAATAGATTTATGTTAGTCCTTATTGTACCTATCTCCTTATGTAGAGTGTTTAACTCTAAAGCTTCAGCGTAAATTTGTTCTTCTTTTTCGCTATCAATTCTGTTAAACTCTCTTTTTGGTGCAAACATGGCTTTCTTTTGTTTCACTAGTGAAGAAACAATGTTAATTGCTTGATTTACATGAGACATCTTTTGCTCTAACATTATAACTTCTGATTCTTCACTATCTTTTACAAGATAATTTTTTAACTCCTCCTCCTCAGTAAGAAAGGCACTATCATCAATCTGAACAAACCCACGGTTCATAAGTAGCTTTAAAATCTGGCTTTTTTGAGCTTCTAAGCCAACAATAGATATTTTGTTCATATTAACTATTGCCATATTATCTCACTACCTTTCCAATAACCGCTTCAATCGCCTTACTTTTTCTTTCTTTAGCAGTTTTTTCAATTTTCAGACATTCACTTTTAGCATTAGCTAAGATTTTATCAACCTCCACCTTACTGTCGGTGACTGCCTTCTCAATAAGAGTTTCTTCCATAAGCTTTGCTTGCTTTTTTACATCAGCAAAGATGCTTTCACATTTGTTTACAGCATCAGCTCTGATAGACTCTGCATCAGTAACAGCTTTTACTTTGATACTGTCTGCTGTCTGCTCTGCCTCAACAATGCTTTTTATTATTTCAAAAGCCATCCAAATCACCTCTCTTACCTTTTTACTATGTATATAACCAATTAGATTTTTTTATTCTAATTAGATTACTACCTCATTGTTAAAGTATAAACAGCATTTTTATATAATAATTAATATTTTTTAACGTTTATCTCTTAATAAAACATATTTTAGAGTAGCATTTACTTAGATTTACATCCTTTTTTGACTTACTTTTAGACTATGACATGAGTATGATTTTTTAATACCATTATTTTCAATAATTATAATTTAAAGCGATATGGTTTGTCAATAGCGTTATTCTGTTTTAAAATTAACGTTTTATCGACATTTTTAATTTTTATTTCAATATTTTTCTATATATAATTTTATTTATTACATATAAAATATTTTTATCAGTTTTTTCAACACTTATAGTATTGAAACTAATTGTTTTTTTTGAATTTTTAGAAATATCTCACACTATTTCATCTAAGTTTTATAAATCATTGAGCTATATCGATTTTTGTCACCTTATTTTTAATTTAATTTTTTGTATTTACTTAGATATAAATTAATATTTTCTAAGATTGATAAAATTTACACTTATATTTGATATTTTTATTTTAACTAGTTATATTAATTTAAAATTGATAATATATACAGTTATTTTATATATTCGACAACATTATAAAAAAATCCTCGTACCAATCACTCCAATCTTCAATAGGATATGCTGCTCCTCCATTTACACTTTTCAATAGATTTGATGTATATTCTTCTCCTATAGAAAAAAGTTCCCCTACTGTTATATTGTAACCTCTAGATGTAACAACTTTGCAAAACGAATCCATAACATCACGTTGTTCTCTTGTTTTTATAAGCTCTATTTTGAACTTCTCATCTTTCCTAGCTTCTTCTAAAATCCTAATTAACTTTTCATTCATTATATATTCCTCCTTTTAATAACCTCTATATAAAAATGAAGCCATCTTAAAAAACTAAGATGACTTCACTTAATGCATATAATCCTATATATTCACTAATATAAAATAATTGGTGTACCTGGCTCTATATTTTCATATATCTTCTTTGCTTTAGAAAAAGGCGTATTTACACATCCATGCGAACCTGAAGATCTATATATACCTCCACCAAAAGAACTTCTCCAAGTAGCATCATGAATTCCTATATTTCCATTGAATGGAAGCCAATAGCTTACAGGTGAACTGTAACCTTGCCCAGTTAATGAAACATTTCTAGCCTTATAATTAAGAGGGTATATACCTGATGGTGTGGCAAATCCTCTACCTAAATCCCCTGTTACAACATCTGTTGATACAAGCATCTCTCCATTTTTAAAGAACCACATATGTTGGTTAGAAAGACTAATCTCTACATATGTATTTCCAATATCATCTTTATTACGAGATACAGCTTTTTGTATGTAAATAGGTTCTCTTGTAACATTTTTACCAGCTTTTACAACATCAACCAATGCTTCAGCTTCTTTGTTTTTGTCTATCAACCAACCATAAATTCCACCTGAAATTGTAATGTCTTTACCTGTTGCAGTTTTAAATGGTCTTGAATCTCCAAAAGTACTATATTTTTTGCTTAGACCTCTTGCATATTCAACCATAGCAGCATTATCAAAGCTTATCTCATAATTCTTTTCTGAGTCTACCTTTAACCATTTATTAATCTCAACACCATCTAAAGTTTCCTTACGGTCACTAAAATCATATGTAACAACTACACCGACATACTTATCTAATGTCTTAATAGCTTCTTTCAATTTTTCTGAATCCTTTGTATTGTTTGGTGCTTCATACACCTTATTTTCGTCTAAAGAAATAGAAGTCTCTCCAGAATTAATTGATTTTTGTACTAACTTATAAAAGTCATCTTTTTTTACCTTGTTTCCAAGTACCTCTGGAACTATAGTATAAGCATTTTTAGTACTATCATACTTAGGGTAAGCACTCTTAGGTTCTACAACTTTTTTACTATCAAAGCAAGCTAGAGCATTAAATTTCTTTTCTAGTAAATCTTTATTATATGAAAGAGTTACCATATTATTATACTCTTTAGATTTAAATATCCCAACAATCCATCCAAATGCACTCTGGCTATCTTTTATCTTTTGGACTTTATCATCTGATGTAAACTTTAAATCAATATCTTTTGCTTTTATTTGCTCTTTCTTACTATCTCTTTCCTCTAAATTTAAGGTATAAGAACTAGTACTTGATGCTAATAAATCATTTACTTGCTCAACTGTTTTTCCTGAAGCTTTAACTCCATTAATAGTTGTCCCAAAATAAAAATGACTTCTAAAGAAGATTGCCATTCCTATATAAGCTACTACTAAAACAGCTACTACTATACCTATCTTAAACTTCAGATTTTTTTGCGCACTTTCTTGTTTTACCTCTTTTCCATCAATCATAATTAAATCCTTCCTTACATTATAATTACCTATGTACTTTATTGCTTTTTAAACAAAATCATATTTGCCTTATTTTATATACCCAAATTACTGTAGTATTATTTACATTTTTAAATATAGAGTTATTTTCATAATACTATTTTATGTTTTAAATAAAATAGTTATTGTAAATACCTACTTTCAAAATCCCTTAAATATAGGCTCTACTATATTAATATATTACCATACTTTTAAGAATCATGGGGATATCTATCTGTTTTTGTAACTAATAACTACTTATTTTTTAAATACTATATTTCAATCTAACATAACGTTGTTATATACATTCTATTTAATTATTTTAGTTTCTATATCTTTTCCATCTGCATATTCTTTAAGTAATTCCTTAGCATAGTCAAAATATTCTTCAATATCAGATTCTTGGCTAAAAGAAAATATACAAATCAATATTTCATTTGCATCCTCTGTTATCATTGCTCTCTCAGAGTCACTAGTTGGACTTCCAAATTTACCTAGTGAATCAGATAATATCGGAAGATTTTCTATATTTATCAATTCCTTTCCAATACCTTTATACTGCTCTCCTTCATCTCCTACAGTAAAGCATACTGGTGAATGTAATTTACTTACATTATATGTACCTACTGGATACAATGATTTTATTGATATTAGATTATTTATTTCAACTATATTATTTATTGTGTAAAGACCTTTCCCTTGAATAATTCTTCTAACTAATGCTTCTGAGGATGTTCTATATCTACTTGGATTTTTACCAAGCTCTTTATAAGCGTTTCTTGCATCTTTAATCTTATCCAATTTTGTAATATCTTCAACTTTTAGACTTTGATTTAAAATATCACAAAATGCGTTTATCTCACTAATCAATTTTTCTGAGCTCTTACTTACTGCTACTTTTGCTTGGATACATCCTAACTTAGCATTAGGCCATCTTTCCTTAAGTTTTTTATCAATACTTACATCTATCATACTCAAACAACTCCTATACACTAAATTTTTATTAAAGTTTTTATCATCTATACATTATAGTACTATTCCTTTGTTAATGACATGTTTATTAACAAAATAATTTATTTTTAATACAATTTTTGTAAAAGGCGATTATTTTTCCTTTACATACAGTCAATATATGACTAAAAATCAAAAAAACACTAATTATTTAACAAGAATTTATTAAACTCAAGTATTTATAACTAGTGCTTTATATAAAGATTAAATCCTAATCTTTTAGTAAATTTATAAAATTTATACCTGGCATTGGTCTTGCAAAATAAAATCCTTGAACTAAATCACATCCAAATTGCTTCATTAATTCAGCTTGTTCCTTAGTCTCAACACCCTCTATAATTACAATTAAGTCTAGTGATTTAGCTAGAGATACTATAGATTTTGCTATATTACGGCTTCTCTTATCATTTTCAATACCATCAAGAAAAGATCTATCTAATTTAAGTACATCAATTGGCATATCCCTTAAACAGCTGATAGAAGAATAGCCTGTCCCAAAGTCATCCATAGAAATAAAAAATCCATACTTTCTTAACTCATTTAAGACATTCTTTAAAATATTTAATTCATTCATAGCTACAGTTTCTGTTATCTCCAATTCAATTAAATCTGAATTTATATTATACTTTTGTATAGTATCATTAATGAATTTCACTATATCTGGTTGGTATAACTCAACTCTAGATAAATTTACTGAAACTGGAACTATATTTTTACCTTTTTTCTTCCAGTCAGATAGGTCTATGCATACTCTTTCAAACACAAACCTTCCAATTTTTAAAATCAATTGACTTTTCTCTGCTATAGGTATAAATATTGCTGGGCTTATAAATCCATATTCTGGATGATTCCATCTTATTAGTGCCTCACTTCCTATCATTTCACCATTTACAAGTGAAAACTTAGGTTGATAATATACTTCAAATTGATTTTTTACTAGGGCTGTTTTTATGTCATCTAAAATAATTGATTCTTCACTAAGCTTATTTCTAACATCCTCATTGTAAATAGCATAATTTACATTTTTACCTTTGGCAACAGACCTAGCCATATTTGCCTTATTTACAGCCTTTTGAATATCTACTTCTTCTTCTTCTACAAAGTAAATCCCTACACACAGAGAAATCTCAAATACGGTATTTAGATTTCTTTCAATATTATCTCGTATATTATCAAGTTTTCTTATAACTTTATCTCTTCCTTTTTTATAATCACAGAAAATTGAAAAATAATCACTTGAAAGTCTTGCATATATTTCACCTTCTGTTAGTTCTTCTTTTAAAGCTTTTGCTATTGTAATTAACAGATTATCACCAAATCCATATCCAAAAGTATCATTAATCATCTTAAAATTGTTAATGTCAAAATATACTATAATATAATTTAAAGATGGTTTATTTAAAAGATATCTACTACACTCCTTATAAAACTTGTTTTGATTTCCTATATGAGTAATCTTATCTTCATAGGCCAAACTCAAGACTTCTTTTTCATTAGAATTTTTTATGTACATTATGTAGAAAATTATTGTAATAAATATAAATATAATTAATAACACTGCATATAAAGCTCTCTTGATAATCTGCTCTGAATTCTTAAATATAACACTTTCTGGAACTGAAAAAATCAAATTCCAATCCTTTATATAGTTATTTTTCTCATTTCCATTATCCATAGTGGCATATCCTAGGTATCTTTTTTCTCCTGACATCTCCAAGATTGTCGCACCTGTTTGGTTTTCTTGTAACTCTTTTTTTAACTTATTTACATCTTTAATATCATTATCCTGTTTTAACAATTTATAAATATTTTCTGATAGTCTATCTTGTCGAGGATGAAGTATGACTGTACCATCATTTTTTACAACGTAAGATATACTGTTATTTTCATAAAAAGATACATTTATAAGTTTCATTAGAGTATTAACATCATAAGTACAATATAAAACTCCAACCACTTTATTATTATTTAATATTGGTACTGAGATAGTAACTTTTTTTACAGATTTATCTACTTCATCAACATATGGGCTTGAAACGTATTCCTTACCTTTGATTGAATTTTTAAAAAATTCTCTATCCTTAACTGAAAACTTATTACCCTTAGTATTTTCTGCATTACCCTCCATGTCAACAATTGCCATAGTATAAAATTTTTGATTTTCCATTTCCTCTAAAAGTTTTTTCATTTTTTCTTCATTAGATATGTCTGGATTTGAAGTATAATAATTTGAAAAAATATTTAAAACATCTAAATCTTTTTCAATTTGTTTTTGCGCTAATTGAGAACCTTGTGTTGCAACTTCTTTTATATGTACCTCTGCCTCTGATATAAGAAGATTTTTTGTATCTTCTATATATAGATACCCCATTATCAGAAATATTGAGGTCAATAAAAGAATTATAATTAATGTAATATTCTTATTCCTTTTTGTCATTTGACTCCTCCCCTAATTAGTCAATACCTTATATAGCTAACATATCTTTTTAATACAAATTTATCATTTATGTTATATACACATATACCCAAATATAATGTCTAAAACCAATATAATTATTATATAAAACATCCTTAATTATTATAATAACACTATTTAATTAAATTTTGAATTAAAGAATAAAAACTATTCATTTTTTAAAATAAAAATCCCTTATACAGTAAATTTTTATCTTATGCATAAGGGACTTTATTTTATCTATTTTTTATTAATTTATCTTCCATAATATGAATTTAAATACATATTTTTTATTTCATTCATAAGAGGATATCTTGGATTTGCTCCTGTACACTGGTCATCAAATGCTTGAATTACCATTTCATCTATTGAATCCATAAACTTAGATTCTTCAACACCAAAGTCTCTTATAGTTTTAGGAATACCAACTTTAGATTTTAATTCTTCAATAGCTATTAGTAAGCTTTTGAATTTCTCTTCATCAGAATTTCCTTTTAAACCTAAGAATGAAGCTATTTCAGCATATCTTTTCAACGCCTCTGGGTATTTATATTGAGAAAATGCTCCCATTTTCTTTGGTGCATCTGAAGAATTAAATTTCATAACCTCTGTTATTAAAAGAGCATTTGCAACACCATGTGGTACATGATGGAAAGCACCTAATTTATGAGCCATAGAGTGACAAACCCCTAAAAATGCATTTGCAAAAGCCATACCTGCCATTGTTGAAGCATTTGCCATTTTTTCTCTAGCTTCTGGGTCTTTTGCTCCATTATCATATGCACGTGGAAGATATTCAAATATACTCTTAATAGCTTGTAGTGCAATACCATTTGTATAATCAGTTGCAAGCATAGATACATATGCTTCTAATGCATGAGTCAAAGCATCTATACCAGAAGCAGAAGTTAAGTTTTTTGGCATATTCATCATCATATCAGAGTCAACTATAGCCATATTTGGCATTAACTCATAATCAGCTAGTGGATATTTTACCCCTGTATCTTGGTCAGTTATAACAGCGAATGGTGTTACTTCTGAGCCAGTACCTGCTGATGTTGGTATTGCTACGAAATTGGCCTTCTCACCCATTTTAGGGAATGTATATACTCTTTTTCTTATATCCATAAATCTCATAGCTAGGTCTTGGAAATCTACTTCTGGATGTTCATACAATGTCCACATTATCTTTCCTGCATCCATTGCACTTCCTCCACCTATAGATATTATTACATCTGGGTTAAATTCTCTCATTGCTTTAGCACCTATCTTGGCACATTCCAAAGTTGGGTCTGGCTCTACTTCAAAGAATGTAGTATGTTTAATATTCATTTCATCTAATAAGTCAGTCACTGCTTTAGTATATCCATTATTGTAAAGGAATGTATCTGTTACAATAAAAGCTCTCTTTTTATTCATTACATCTTTAAGTTCTTTTAATGCAACTCCTAAACAACCCTTTTTGAAATAAACTTTTTCTGGTGCTCTAAACCAAAGCATATTTTCTCTCCTCTCAGCTACTGTCTTAATATTAAGTAAGTGCTTAACTCCTACATTTTCAGATACTGAATTTCCACCCCAAGACCCACATCCTAAAGTAAGAGAAGGAGCTAGTTTAAAATTATATAAGTCACCTATACCACCTTGAGAAGAAGGAGTATTAATTAAAATCCTACAAGTTTTCATAGCAGAAGTAAATTTATCAAGTTTTTCCCTTTGATTTACATCATCAATATATAGTGAAGATGTATGACCAAATCCTCCATCTTCTACTAATTTTTCTGCTTTTCTAACTGCATCATCAAAATCATTTGCTCTATACATTGCAAGTACTGGTGAAAGTTTCTCATGAGCAAAAGCCTCTTCTAACTCAACAGACTCTACTTCACCTATTAAAACTTTAGCATCTTCTGGAACTTCAAAACCTGCAAGTTTTGCTATTGTACAAGCTGTCTGTCCAACTATTTTAGAGTTTAATCCTCCATTTATCAAAATTACATTTCTCATTTTTTCTGTTTCATCTTTATTTAATAAATAAGCGCCACGCTCTTCAAATTCTTTTTTAACTTCATTATATACATTTTCTAATACTATAACTGATTGTTCAGAAGCACATATCATACCATTGTCAAAAGTTTTAGACACAAGAATTGAATTTACAGCAGTTTTTATATCTGCACTATCATCAATTATTGCTGGTGTATTACCTGCTCCAACTCCAATAGCTGGCTTCCCAGATGAATATGCTGATTTAACCATTCCAGGTCCCCCTGTAGCAAGAGTTAAATCCACTTCTTTCATAACAGTTGTAGTTAATTCTAAAGAAGGTTCGTCTATCCATCCTATTATACCTTCAGGAGCTCCAGCTAAAACAGCTTCCTCAAGAACTACTTTTGCAGCTTCTATAGTAGAATTCTTTGCTCTTGGATGTGGAGAGAAAATTATCCCATTTCTAGTCTTAAGTGCCAAAAGTGCTTTAAATATAGCAGTAGAAGTTGGATTAGTTGTAGGTACAACAGCTGCAATAACACCTATTGGTTCAGCAATTTTAGTCATGCCAAATGCCTCATCTTTCTCTATTACACCACAAGTTCTAGTTTCTTTATATGCATTATATATATACTCTGAAGCATAATGATTCTTTATGACTTTATCTTCTGCAATCCCCATACCAGTTTCTTTTTGTGCCATTATAGCTAGAGGAACTCTTTGCTTATTAGCTGCTAAAGATGCTGCTAAAAAAATCTTATCTACTTGCTCTTGAGTATATGTGGCAAATATTTTTTGAGCCTCTCTAATTTTTGCTAACTTTTTAACTAAAGTTTCAACATTATTTACAACACCTACATTAATTGACATAACCTCATCTCCCTTTATATTTTCTATTATATCCTGTTCTTTATTGGCCATTTTGACAACCTCCTAGAATAGTATTTTTTACTTAACTGTTAATTTATTAACAGTATAACACCTTCTTTTTCTATTTTCAAGTTATTTTTTTAACATTTTATTTTTATTTAAAATAATCTCACTTGTCCCACTAATACTCTACTTTAAGAATACTTATTTTCATCATATATCACTTTATTTTTTATGTAGATTATAGAAAAATCCATCTCAAAACTTAATGATAACGTTATTATTTTAACACAACATTTTTCTTATAAATAAAAATATATACAGAGAATTTTTTAATATAGTATAATTAAACATATACATTCACAATTCTTATGTGATATAAAATAAGATATAGTTAATACAATATAGATAAACTTAGAGTTCATAGGAGGAATAAGGATGAAAAAATTAAAAGTAATTAGCATTTTATCTTTAATTATGAGTACAATTTTAGCTCTTGGAGGTATTGCAGTAGTAACCTATTATGTGGACAATTTGTTTATTAGAGGACTATCAGTATTTATCTTAATTATGTCTGCTTGTTTTGTATCAAGTACAGTTAACTTGATATTCAAAGAAGCAAAGTAATATAAATTCCAGTTTATAAATTAAATTAGGTAAATACTTTTAATATATTATAGATAAAAGTCCAGCAAATAATATTGCTGGACTTTTATTAATATTACATACAATACATATATCGCATCACTAATTTATTGATGTGGACTTTTTATAACTGGTTGCAATTGCTTATTCTCTAGAGCAAGTTCTATAGTTGGAACTATTAACTCAGTATGTGCAATCATAGAATTAGGCTTTGCTTTACAATTATCTTGACCAAAAGGTACAAAATATATATTTTTAGAATTAAGGAGAATACCAATGTTTTTGAAGTTGAAACTCAGAGCATCGTTCGTTGATATTGATATTACTAATGGTTTATCATTACGAAGATGACCTTTAGCTGCCATCAATACTGGTGAATCTGTAATCCCATTAGCTAATTTTGCAGCAGTATTTCCAGTACAAGGTGCTATTATTATAATATCAGCAATCCCTTTAGGTCCAAATGGCTCTGCCTCTTCAATTGTAACTATAGGCTTATTACCTGTAAGTTCATATGCTTTTTTCATAAACTCTTCAGAATTTCCAAATCTACAATCAATATTTTGTGATACATCTGAAAATATAGTGTGTACATTTGCTCCCTCTTTAACCAAATTCTCTAACTCTCTAAATATTTTATCATAAGTACAAAACGAACCAGTAAATCCTACTCCAATTGTAAGTCCTTCAAGTCTCATTTCTAATCCCTTCTTTCATTTATAATATTTTCTATAGCATTAACAAGAATTTCACCAGATGTTTTTGGTGAGTATTTACCAGGAAGCCCAGGACAAAGAGTCGCATTAATACCTGTATCTTTCGTAACAGAATAATCCACTCCACCAGGAGAAGAAGCTATATCAATAATAGTTACTTCTTGTGATACTTTTTCCAGTCTTTCTTTTGTTAAAACACATTCTGGTATAGTATTAAAAATATAATCAAACTGTAAAAGTTTTTCATCAAGTTGATTCAAAGAAATACTAGAATATCCAAATGCATTAGCCGTACTTCTTGCATCATTACTCCTTGCTCCAACACATACATTTGCATCTAAAGAGTATAATTTTTTTGCAAGTATTTGTGCACATCTTCCAAAACCTAATACTAAGCAGTTACTTTGATGTATATTAATTATACTTCTTTTAATAGCTTCTGCTATAGCGCCTTCAGCTGTAGCAACTGCATTTAAAATAGCAACATCATTCATTTTCATAAAATCATAAATCTGAATAGAGTGTTGCTCACAAAATTTACAAACTTTAGTTGGTATGTTACCTCCAAATAATATTTGATTAGGAGATAAATTAATTAGCAAGTTATCAATAGTAGCATCTAGACAACCATCCGTATTTTCAATGTTAACTTGATTCTTTGTAAATGGAATTGGACATAAAATAATGGAACTTTTGGATAGTGCCTCAGCTAGTGAAGTTGCTTTTCCAACGATTCCATTTATTATTTCATTTGATATTCCATAAGTGACTACAGAATACCCTTTATTAATTAGTTTTTTTACCATGTACACTTGTCGCAGGTCTCCCCCGATAACAGTTATATCGTATTGATTTGACATATTGTAAGCCTCCTTTACTATATACAATATGTTTTTATCAATATATTGGTTCACTAAAATTACTAAATATTATATCTATAATATTTTTAATAATGCTAATCTATCTATCTTTTCAGAAGAGGTATATGGAAATGAATTTAAAAAGATAACTTTTCTTGGTATTTCATTTTTTATTAGATTCTCTCTCATTTTAATTAATAAATCTTTCTTTGTAATTTTATCTATAATTGTTACAAATAATGCAATTTGACTCCCTCTTATGGAGTCTGAATATGGTAATACAACTGCGTTCTCAATTTGAGGAATTTTTTTCACTTCATTTTCAACCTTAGTAGAGCTAACTTTAAATCCTCCAATATTTACAATATCATCATTTCTTCCTTCAAAAATTAAATATCCATCATCATCAAAATATCCAACATCATTAACAGAATAAGGTCTTGTTGCATCATATACTGCATATTTTGTATTTACAAAAATCTTTCCATCTTTAACATATACATCTATTTTGGGAAATGGTCTTCCTACACTTAGAGGTTTCTTAATCAATTCATCATAACATAAATATGTAATGTAGTTTAATTCACTTGCTCCATAATATAAAATAATTTCAGATTTTGGCATATAATACTTTAAACTTTTTGCAGTATTTTCAAACAATAATTGAGAGCCAGTGAAAATGCTTACAACATTGAGTATCTCTTCTTTTAAATGTTTGACTAAGAGTTGTAGCTTTGTAGGTATGAGATATATATTCGTTATATTATATTGTTTTATTGCTTTTATCCATGCCTTACAATTCATACCTGAATTTATTACAACACTTCCACCTTCATATAATACTGATATTAGAGAATTTAGATTTCCTGTAAAACTCAATGTTCCATTAATAAATAAAATTGATTCCTTAGATATATTAAAAATATCATTTTGAATATGAAAGAATCCAACCCAACTCTCATATGTTCTATACAATACTTTTGGAACACTTGTAGAACCTGAAGACAAAACACCCATGCAAATATCTTTATCTATATAGTTTATAGGAGTATTATATTGATACATATATATATTAAATTTAGGATTAAATATAGAAAAATTAGTTTTCTTTACTTTTTCATTATCATCAAATAAATTAATGTTGTCCATAGGCTCATCAGATATAACTATTGAAATATTATTTTTTATTAGAATATCATTCAATACTTTTTTAGAAAGATTATAATGACAAATAATAGGTACATTTTTTGAATAATTAATTGCGAAAAAACTCACTAACTGAAACATTATACTTTTAGAATATATTAAAATAGGTGTATTATCTCCTATAGAAATTTGTTTTCCAAGCTCCTCACTATAACTTAACATATTTTCATAAGTATGTTTTTCCCCATCTATAATTAAAAAATCTTTATTTTTATGACTATCTCTTTTTATTTTTAGAAGTTCATAGTAGTTCATAATCTACACCCTTTCAATTAATAAGGCTGAACCCAATCCACCAGCTGCAGCTATAGAGCAAATCCCATATCTACCATTAGTCTTTTCTAATGCTTTTAAAAGATGTAATGCAATAATTGAACCTGAAGCACCATATGGATGGCCATATGCTAAAGCTCCACCAAATACATTGTATCTATCAATCAATTCTGGATATTTTCTTTGAAATAGTACATCTATAACTGCAAATGCTTCATTAAATTCAACAGCAGATATATCTAGATAATTAATTTTTTCTATTTCTAAAATTTTTTCCATTGCCTTTATAGCAGATGTTGGACTTAAATTTGCATCTGTTCCTATTGTACATGCATTGACAATCTTTGCTTTAGGCTTCTTTTTTGTATTTTCTATGTATTTTTTAGAGCACAATATAATAAATGAAGCTCCATCATTAATAAGACATGAATTTGCTGCATTTGTAATAGTTTCTTTTCTCAAAATCGGTGGAACTCTGTCTAATAATCTTTGGCTCATCTTGTCTCGTATACCTTCGTCATAAGTATTATTATCTATAGGATATATGATATCCTCAAGTACTTTATCTTCTCTCGCCTTCTTTGCTCTTTTGTGGCTTTCTTTCACCCAAAAATCTAATTCTGTTTTCTTAATCTGATACAATTTTGCTACTCTTTCTGCACCTTCTAACATGCTATTTTCACTATTATCATCAGGTGAAAATTGAGCAACTATATAATTAGGATTCTTTATATCATATCGTTTATCATTTTTATGGTATGTACGCATTGGTTGCAGAGAGCTACTTTCAAACCCACCAGCAATAATTAAATCACACTGCCCAGATTTAATTTTTGAAAATGCTATGTCTATGCTCATCATAGCAGAAGCACACTGCATATCTACAGTAAAAGCAGGTACTTCATTTGACACACCTGCTGTTAAAGTCATTAATCTTGCTATATTACCACCTGTTCCAACTGCATTTCCACATATAATCTCATCAATCTTATCAATTTCATATTTTTCAATTAGATGTTTTAATACACTTGCGCCTAATGATTCAGGTTGAACAAATTGAAATATCCCATTTTTTAGACCTATGTGACTTCTAAGTCCTCCTAATATAAAAACTTCTTCCATATATTATAATCTCTCCTTATAATAGATTTCTTTTTAGTACATTATTTAATTTAATACCCAAAAAGGATGCAATAACTGCTTTTATTGTATCTCCAATTAAAAATGGTACAACAGCTGCAAAAAGTGCTGCTTCTACTGTCATTTGATTAAAATAACACATAAATACTGTTCCCATAAAATATATAATTGGCATACCAATAAAAATTGTTATTAGTATATATCGTTTAATATCATTATTTTTTCCTTTTAATAAACTAATAATTAATGCTGCAAACAAAAATCCAAAATAAAAACCTCCTGTTGGACTTAACAATTTTCCAATCCCAGATGTTCCTCCACCAAATACTGGTATTCCAATTAAACCTATCATTATATATACGCCAACTGTGCTAAAGGCTTGTCTTGGTGTTAAAATCAAAGCTATTAAATTTATCATTATTGTTTGTGCTGTTACTCCTGCTGGTGTAAATGGCAATGGTATATATATGTAGGATGATATACATAACAATGCTACACATATTGACATTTTAGTTAAATCTTGAATATTTACCTTAGTATTTTTCATTTTTATAATTCCCTTCATATGTCTTATTCAATTTAGTTTATATGTATATATACAAGTTTTCTATCAAAGCTTTGTTTTAGTATAAAAGAAAGACGTTTTTTTGTCAACTCGAAATCTATTTTAGGTTTACATTTCATTTTTAAGTAAACTGTGGATTAATGCTTTATATTTTAATGGTCATTTAGAAAAATTTATTTAGAAACAAACCTATTTTGTCTATACTTGTAAATTATAATATGATATATTTTTATATGAGATTTTATTTTATATAAAAATAATAAGGAAGTGATGATATGAAAATTAATGAAAATACTTTAAATAACATAGATGAAGAGTTGGATGAACTTAGTAAGAAAGTTTATTTAGATTCGCCAGATTTTTGGATAAGCATTTCTGACAAAGTAATAGATAAAGTATTTGATGAAATGTTATTATTTTTTGCAGTTAAGTATAATTACTTTAATATATTATCCTTTGCTATTGAGAATAATTATATAGATTTGAATGCACCATCAAAAAATAAAGAATATCCTAATATAATGAGTCATCTTTTAAATACAGCAAAACAGAATGAAGATAAAAGAATTTATAATTATCTTCTAAATTTAAATAAGTATAAAACTATAGATAAAAGTTCAGATTTAAATGATTTAGATTGTCATACTAGTAGTGATATTCTTGAAAAGAAAGATGTATATATCCCAAAATACTTGTGTCCAAACTGTAATTCGAATATTTTTGATACTGGTTATAAAGTATCAAATGACATAATATATAAATTCTCTTTTGATAAATCTGAACCTATTGAAATATCTAGTGAAATTGCTTCTATTAGATGTTGTAATTGTGAAGAACTATTAGAAAATATTACACCTGACAAATTATATAGTATATGTAAAATCCAAAACTGTAATAATTGTGGTTCTAATTTAACTAAGGTTGGTATTCTTGCAAAGAAAAAAATGGAGTTTGATGAGAATAACGAAGAATTTAAAGATATCTCAACGTCTTATTGTTGTGGAAATTGTGACTCTGAAATAAACATGTCTCAAAAAGAATATTTTAAGATTTAATAATTTATAGTTTTAAATAAGAAGAATATTTTATTAGATACTATATAAGTTTTTAAAATATATAAAATAAACATTTTTATGATAATTAAGATTGCTATGAAATCCAACTTTACTAAGCTGGCCTCATAGCAATTTTCTATTATAAAACCATAATTAAACTTTATCTAACTCTTATAAGGATTCTTTTTATTTCTTTATAGCACCAACTATGACTCTTAAATCGATTGTTATATCAGATATACCTGATTCTAACAACATTAAAATCTCTTTTTCACCTAATGATGATGTCAAAGGGGTCATTTTAATTAAATTACTTAAGTTTAATACATTGATATTGGTCTTATAATTAATTCTACTATCATAAATTAAATCAAGATGCTTCTTAAATACATCTACAATATTTTTATTATCATAATCACTATTTTTTACATTTTTCTGTATACTTTTTCTTATTTCTTTCAAATAATTTGACTCTGGAACAATCTTTACTACTATTCCACCATTATTTAAAACTCTTGTAAACTCCTTATAGTTTGCAGGAGAAAGTACATTTAATATTATATCAAGCTTACTATCTTGAAGTGGCAGATTTGCTAAATCTGAAATACACCATATAATTTCATTTTCTCCTCTTGTAGCAATAGAAATCCCTTCTTTAGCTATGTCAATTCCAATTAATTTACATCCATTATTAATCTCTTCATCTTCATATAATTTATTTAAGAAATATCCTTCACCACAACCTGCATCTAATACATAGTTACTATACTTATTTAAAGTGTAATTTTTAATTATAGATTTTATTTCTTCTATTAAATAATCATACACATTAGAATTATATATTTCATGTCTTGACTCAAATAATTCTTTATTATAAATAGTTTTTGTATTTCTATTTAATAAATTAACATATCCTTTTTTAGATATATCAAAGCAGTGTTTATTCACACATTTGACACTATTTTTATCAACAGTAACCATATTTTTTTTGCAAAGTGGGCATTTAAATACTTCTATATTTTCATTAAGTAGTAATCTAGTTGTTTCTATCTTTTTTAGTTTACCAATATTTTTTTTATTTACATTACTTATATTCTGTTTCATTCCCATAATCTCCTTAAATTCACTATTTAATTTAAATAGCACGAAATTATGGCTACTTGCATAAGATAACTTTTCTAGATTATATAAAATGTGTTATAAGCTATTGTAAAATAGCCACAATTTGTGCGCTATCCTCTTATTCTAGTGTAATATATAAATGCTCTTTTATTCATTATTTTTCCCCCTGCCATTATGTTTATTAATATCTTAAGTACATGTAATTCACAACTCTAAAAAATATTCTTTAAATTATGCCTATTGGAATAATAAATATATTAATGTTATTTACTATATTCCATGATGTACTCTTTAAATCCTGAATCTTCATTTATTTGCTCTTTTACTATATTAAATCCTTTTTTATTGTAAAATACAACTGCCTTTTTATTGTCTTTGTATACTGCTAGACTTAGATTCTTGTATTCTTTAGTTGCATAGTCTAAAAGTTTACTTCCTATACCTAGGTTTTGATAGTTTGAATTTATAAATAAGGCTCCTATGAAGCTTTTATCTATTATGCTTATAAATCCTTTTATTTCTTGACAATCCTCATATACAAATGTATCTGATATAGGTATATATTCGTTTTTGACAGTGTTATAGTTATTTTCCCAGTATTCTTTATTTATAAAGTTGTGTGCTTTGATTGTGCTTTCTTTCCATATTTCCATGATTTTGTTTATATCTTTGTCATTTGATTTTCTTATCATAAATTTTATTTCACTCCATTTTTATGTTGATTTTTATTTATAGTATAAGTTTACTTCATTTAGATATGATTTAGTTAATATAAAACTTTAAAGTGTTATATCTTAATTATTTTTATTTTAATCTTTACATACCACTTAGTTAATATAAAACTTCAAAATAGATATAATTGAATATACTGCTCTCAAGAAATTATAATTTAATAAAAACATCAAAATTTGCAGTGAGCGAGCAGTAGCGCAATTGATAACATTTATCACCCACCTTCAATCCCTTATATTTCAACTGCTGACACCTATTTCAGCATAAATATCGCTCACTGCAAACTTATATAAATATTTCATCAGAATACTTATCAATACCATAACATTTCTTTTTAATTGAATTAGGGTTTTTTATCTCATAAACATAGATTGAATCCTCACTATTATCAATAATATTTTCTATTTCAGAAATATATTTATGTAACTTTCCATCAGTAATATCTCCACTCCTAACTAATATATTAACACTAGACTATAAAGTATATCTGTCTAAATATAAAGAGATTGAAAAAAATCAGTAAAGTTTTCTCATTTTTTCAATTTCAGATAATATATCATTCTTAAGCCTCTCAGGTTCTATGACTTCAACATAAGCTCCCATACTTAAAATCCAGCTTTTTATTTCCTCATAACCTCTCATTTTAGCTTTAAATAATATAGATTCTTCATCATACTCACTAATTTGTTGATTATTAACCCATACCTTTTCCCTTACAACTGTTGAAAATGGATGCTTAATTTTCATAATTATATTAATTTCTTCTCCTTTATAAATACCTATACTATTCTTACTATATTCGTTCCAATTGAAACTTCTATCTACAAGATATTTCTCGTCTAAAACAGTATACTCTTTAATTCTACATAATTTAAAATCTATAAACTTAAGTCTTTTTTCACAAAAAGCTACCATATATGTATCTGATTTATAGTTAAACAAACAATATGGATGTACAACTCTTTCACTATTTCCAGAATTCAAAGAATAATATTTTATCTTGATTTTGCGTTTTGTTGTATATGCCCTTGTTATTTCACTGAATTTTTCTTTTTCAAACTCATAATCACAATTACGTTGTGCTTGTACTGTGAAATAATCCATATATGTATCGCTTTTTTCTCCTGTATTTAATACTGCTTTTATTTTTTCTACAATACTATTAAATTCATTTTTGTAAATATCATTATTGTACTCTAGTTGTGAATTTATCATGTCTAGAATTGAAACTTCACTATCCAATAATTTAATTAGTGAGATACTATTACATTTATCAATTTCATATCCACCATAAATCCCAGGTGTTGAATTTATAAATATACCTGCTTGTTCTAAGTATTCCTTATAACTTTTTATTTGCCTTTCACTTACTTCCAATTCTTCTGCTAGCTCTTTACACTTCATTCTTCCTCTACTTTGAATTAATATCATCATTCTTATTGTATTAACTAACTTACTAATGAATAACACCTCCTAATAATATTAATTAACATCTTATATTGTTTATTTCTACACATATATACATATAACCTCCTTATATTTTATATAAGTAGAATATTTTACTATTTAGATACTTATTACGACATATTAGTATATAATCTTAATAATTAATACAATAAAAAATATTACTGAAAAAATAAATATTTATAATTCCAGTAATATTAATCAATTTTAAATACTTTTTATTAGTTAATAGCATATCCTAAAAATTAACTAAATTTAATCTTATCTCTTTTAAATAATTATTTCTCACAATTAAGAAATACACTATTTGAACTAAAAATAGACTTCCCATTACCAAAACTGCTGAAGATGCTACCTCTATATCAAAAGAATTTCTCAGTGCAGTAAGTGCAAATATCGAATGTATAACTGCCACTACATAAGGCAATAAAAACACAATTCCAATCTCAATAGTTGAAGCTTTTTTAATCTCATTATATGTCATACCTAACTTATTTAACTGCTCATACTTTTTCTTGTCTACTTGACAATCCATATAAAACTTATTATATAAAAAGCTACTTGTAGTAACAAAGAAAATCATACCTATAAATATTGCCAAAAACATAAATGTAGAATATGTTAATTTACCATTTTCTATCATTAATTCTTTAGAGAAGAATAAATATGGTTGCATTCCAGACTCATCATTAAATTTATTCTCAAATTGTCTACATATCTCTGTAGTTTTACTTGAATCAGCTACTTCAAATGTAGTAAATCTATCCACTATAAATTTTGATTTTATACTATCATAAAAATTATCTTTTACCACATACATATTGTCATAATATGCTGGCATAATACACTCTTCTACTTGTTTTACTATCCTTAGACTTTTATTACCTATAACAACATTGTCTTTAACTTTCTTATCACCTGGCAAGTTTGATGAAAGCAATGATATAGATTCATTATCTTCAAAACTTATAGGGTTAACTCCTATAGTCTTTGTGATTTCTAGATACTTAGATTCTTTCATAATTCTCACATTAAAATCGCTTTTCTTAGGAAATACAGTTTTAAATTCTCCATTAATTCTTGTATAATCTACATTTTCTTTTTTTAATTTGCTTTCTATAAATCTCATTCTTTCCGTATCTTTTTCTTTACTATCAGGCTTGTTAGCATCATTATGCAAAGTCATTGTTGAATAATACATTGTGTTAGGATATATTAAATTAATTTGACGCTTTACATCTTTCCAAAATGAATAAACTGTACCTATAGCAGTAAATGCTACTGCAGAAGTTATAGCTATCAAAAAGAATATCCTAGCATTATCCTTTACTTTGTAAATTAAATTTGAAATCCAAAGCATATTCGTATTTTTTCTATAAAATTTCTTATTTAATTTTAGCTTTTTTAGAAAAAAAACACTAAATTGAGAAAAAAATAAATAGGTTGCTAATATAGTAAGAGATGTAACTGGAACTAAGCGTAGATATGTTGTATATTGGTCAGTTGATGTAACAGCACTATAATACGCTATTACAAACAGACAAATACTTAATATAACAAATACTAGTGATGTTTTAGGCTCTGGTTTTGGAGTCTTTGTACCTTTAAGCAATCTCAATACTTGATTTTCCTTAACTATAAAAGAAGCAAATACTGATGTCAATATAGCTAAAATTATGAAGTAAAATAAAGTAGATAATATTGCATTTATTGGTATATAGAACTTCAATGGTGATAATTCTAAAAAGGTAGACATAATCACTAAAAATATCTTTGAAAAGACTAAACCTATTATTACTCCAATTACAGAAGATGTTATATTTATTATTATATTTTCTATAAAAATTAACTTCATTACCTGTTGCTTTGATATACCTGTAATGTAAAGTATTCCAAATTCTTTATATCTACTTTTAAGAAATATACTCACTGAATAAAATACAAAGAAGAATAAAAATAAATATGCAATTATTTTACTCATCTTAAGCCCCTCTTTTAGATAATCGGGAAATTGAGATATCTCTAAGTCGGGATGACTTGTAAACATGATAAAAGAAAATAGTAGGGCAGAGGATATAACAATACTTGCTAAATACCCTACATAAGCTTTAATGTTTCTTGAAATATTGTTGATGGCAAATTGTTTTATATTCATTAATTATCGCCCCCCAATAATGTAAGTACATCCATTATCTCTTGATAAAACTGCTCTCTACTACTTCCCTTATATATTTCATTATATATAGCTCCATCTTTTATAAATAAAATCCTACTACAATAGCTCGCAGCTAATGGGTCATGAGTTACCATCATAGTAGTAACCTTATTTTCTCTATTTATATTCTCAAATAACTCCATAACAGTCTTTGATGACTTTGAATCTAAATTACCAGTTGGTTCATCTGCTAAAAGTATTGATGGTCTATTTATTAATGCTCTAGCAATAGCAGTTCGCTGAGCTTGACCACCTGATACTTCAAAAGTTCTTTTTTCTAATAAATCTTTTATCCCTAAAATTCCAGATACTTCAGCCAATCTATTATTTTGTTCTTTTACACTAACCTTATCTAATGTCAATGGCAATACTATATTTTCACCTATAGTTAAGGTATCTAATAAATTAAAATCTTGAAATACAAAACCTAACTCTCTTCTTCTAAATAGTGCAAGTTCTTCACCTTTTAATAGTAGTGGATTCTTACCTTTTAGCTCCATAGTTCCTGTAGTTGGTTTATCAATAGTAGAAATCATATTTAAAAGAGTAGTTTTCCCACTGCCAGATGGTCCCATAATTCCTACAAATTCTCCATCATCTATACTAAAATTTATATCATTTAATGCATTAAAAATTATTTTCTTGCCATATACTTTACTTAAATTATTTACAGTTAAAATTTTCATTATTAACTATCCTTTCTAATCTAATTTTTGAAATAACATATATATTTATTTGTTAATTATTATTTATATTGGTTAGCTAATTCTCGTAAATAATAAATATATCTTAATCTATACACTAATTATGTTTGTAAAAGCTAATATAGCAAGCAATATTCCCATAAGTATTCTATATATAGCAAATACTCTCATTGATTTTTTCTTTAGAAAATCCACAAATTTTTCCATAACTACTATTGATACAATAAAAGCTACTATAAATCCAACTATCAAGGCAATCCACAATGTTGGTGTCATTATTGAATAATCAAATTCAAATAAATCCTTTCCTGATGAAGCTACCATAGCTGGCACAGCTAAAAAGAAAGAAAATTCAGCTGCTATAGGAGAATTAAGTCCTGCTATCCATCCACCCATAATAGTAGATGCACTTCTTGACATACCTGGCCATGCAGATAAAACTTGTAAAACTCCAACTTTTAATGCTTGTATTGGCGTGATTTTGTCTATATTGTCAGTAGAGTGTTTCTTTTTTCTAAACAAAGTCTCTACCACTAGTAATAAAATCCCACCAACTATAAATCCTATAATTACAGATTGTAAATTAAACAAGGCTTTTATATTGTCATAAAATAGAACCCCCACAATCGCAAATGGAATACATGCTATAATTACATTCATTCCAAATTTAAAGCCAGTTTTTCCTTCTTTTCCACCAGTAAATATAAATTTAAAAAATTCTATAACACTATCTTTTATTTTCTTCCAATAAAGTACTACTACTGCTAATATTGCTCCAAGTTGTATTACAACCTCAAACATTTCAGCAAATTGTCCTTTAAAATCTATCAAGCTACCAACCAATATCATATGACCAGTAGATGAAACTGGGATAAATTCCGTAAGCCCCTCTACTATAGCTATCATAACTGATTTTAATATGAAAATAATATCTAAACTCATCAATAAACATCCTTTCCTTTTTGCAAAATTTATTTTTTATGTTATTTCTTATACTAATTGTAATTTAGATTAGAAAATTTAACTATCTACAAACATTACACAAACCTTACAGCTATGTAAGGTTTGCAAGTAAACTCTATTAAAATTAGATTTTTTAACTGTAATTATCTCATTCAACAAATGATATATAAATTAATAAAAAACATAATCAATTAAAGATTTATTATAGAAAATTATTCATATTATCTTTATTAAACATTATTGAAACTTCTGTGCCTTTTCCTACTTCTGATTTTATGCTGACTTTATGCCCTAAATCATCACATACTTTTTTTACTAGATAAAGTCCCATACCTGTAGACTCTCCAAACTTACGACCGTTTTCCCCTGTAAAAAACGGGTCAAATACTCTTTTTATATCTTTAGAAACAATCCCAACCCCCTCGTCTATTATACTTAGTGTTACATAGTTATTGTTTTCTTCAGCTTTTATATTTAGGTAGTTACTATAACCTTTAGAATATTTCACACCATTTGTAATCAACTGGTTTATTATAAATTTCATCCATTTTATATCTGTATAAACATAAGTAAATTTGTCTATTTTTATCTTCGGAATTATCTCATTTTTTATAAAGAGCCTCTTTTCTTCATTTACAATACCAACTACAATTTCGTTCAATTTAGCTTTCTCAACCACAAAATCTTTTTGGAAATTATCTGCCCTTGCAAAGTGCATCGCCATATTTAGACCTTTATTTAGCCTGTCTAGTTCTTCTCTTATGTTTTCTGTTACTTCTTCTCCCTCATATTCTTGAAGTTGAAGACTTATAACTGATATTGGTGTTTTCATCTGGTGAATCCATTGATTGATGAAAGTTAAATGCTCACTATGTACTTTTTTATGTTCTTGTATAATTGATTGATATAATTTATGTTGTTGTTTTAAAATAGCTGATATATTTCTTCCCAAGAAAGAATTTCCTAAATACAAGAATGATTCATCCAGAGATTTTATGCCTTTTTTGAATAGAGTATATACTTCTCTATGCTTATAGTATTTATATATTAAAAAACACAATAATATAAAAGAGCTAAATAAAAGAATATATAAACTCTCTCCCAAATTGATAAATTTCATAAGATTACAATAAATAATTGTCATAAATATTCCTATATAATATATAAAAATATAACCCTTACAATCTCTAAAAAATAATTTCATATTTTCTCCCTACCAATTTTTATTTAATTTATATCCTAATCCTCGTACAGTTTGAACAGCATTATCTATACCTAATTCCTCAAATCTTTTTCTTATCCTGCTAACATTTACATTTAGAGTATTTTCTTCTACAAATTCAATATCGTCCCATATCTTTTCTAACAGATAATCTCTACTTACTACTTTTGGGTATTTTCTAATGAGGCATTCAATCAATATCCCTTCTTTCTTAGTAATAATTAGAACTTTTCCACCTAATTCTAACTCCAACCTCTCTGGATAAAACTTCAATCCATCTAATTCAACTATTCTTTCCTCTATTTTAGGTGAATATTCACCATATACTCTTCTTATATGACTCTTTATCTTTGCCATTACTACATCATAATAAAAAGGCTTTGTTATATAATCATCTGCTCCACTTTCTAAAGCTCTAATCTGGTCTACGCTCCCATCTCTAGCTGATATAAAAATTATAGGTAGATTAGACTGCTGTCTAATACATCTACACCAGTAAAAACCATCAAATTTAGGTAAATTTACATCCAATAACACTAAATCTGGCTTTATTTTTTCAAATGTAATCATTATATCATCAAAGTTTTCTTCAACAACCACTTCAAATCCATATTTCTCAATATAATCCTTAAGTAATGTACTTATTGATATATCATCTTCCACAATATATATTTTATGACTCATATATTCCTCCCAATATCTATTTTAACATTAACTAAACCTACTAAAAATAAATATAATTATTAATATAAAATAGAAAAAGTTACCTTAATTAAGGTAACTTAAACTTTTATTATAGTTTCTATTTAATATTATTTTAGCATAATTTCTACTTAGCAGCATATATTAATTCTTTTATCTCTACTTTTTTCTCTTGCAATCCATTTTTTATTAAGAAGTTTTGTGTATCTTCAAGTGAAGATATGTCTTTATCTGTTATATCTAAACTAAAATCATACCAAGCATACAACTCTTTAGTTTCTTCAATACTTAAATCAACTTCTTTAGCTACTTTTTCCATAGCTTCATCAAAATTATTATTTACATATTCTAAAGTCTCTTCTTCAACCTTCATAAATCTTTCAACTATCTCTGGATGTTTCTCTGCAAAATCTGTACTAACAGCTGTTACTATTATCCCATCTACTAAACCTTCACCATTTGCTACAAGTTTACTTCCAGACTTCATAGCTTTAAGGGCTGCTGGTCCAGCAATCAATGCAGCATCAACACTGCCATCAGCAAGAGCTGCTGATGCTTCTGGGATACCCATGTTAATAAACTCTACATTATCCATACTTAATCCTTCTTTATCAAGAGCTGCAATTAATACTTGATGTAGTATAGTTCCTTTTGGACCTGCTACCTTCTTACCTGCCAAATCTGCTGCTGATTTTATTGAACCATCGTTAGTTAAAATCATAAATCCTTTTGGTGACCTACTATAAGTGTTCAGTATCTTTAATTCCACTCCATTAGATGCAGCTATCAAAGCTGATGTACCACCCAATGCATGTAAAAAGTCTATTTCTCCAGCAGCTAAGGCCTGTGTCTGCTCTGGTCCTGTAGTAATTTCATGGAAATTAACTTTTATATTATCCTTTTTAAATTCCTTTCCAAATAACTCATCCTGTTTTTGAATTATAGAAGGAACATTTAATGGTGATTTTACATAAGTTAAATTTATTTCTGAAAGTTTTTCTCCATCATCTTTTTTAGCACATCCACCTAAAGATGTTGTTGCAAGCGTTAATATCGTTATACCTACCAATAGTTTTTTTAATTTCATTTACTTTACTCCTTAAAATATTATTAATTTCTTTACATGTCTTTATTTAATTTCATTGTCATTAAAATATCTTTTTTTAATTTAATATAATAGTCTGAAGTCAAATCTCTATCATAATCATCTTCTATATTAAATTCTTTTATTTTTCTTTTGTTTGTAAAAACAACTATTTTCTTGCCTATCTTTAATGCTTCATCGATATCGTGAGTTACAAATATTACACCTTTATTAGTTGATTTATGTATTCTTATAACTTCATTTTGCATATCAATCCTTGTAAAATAATCTAATGCCGAAAAAGGTTCGTCCATAAACAACATATCTGGATTGAAAGAAAGAGCTCTAGCTATACTTACTCTCTGCGCCATACCTCCTGATAACTCATTTGGATAAGAATTTTTAAATTTCTGCAAGTTCATCATCTTAAGATATTTTTCTACATCAATACAATCTTTCTTATTAGGTCTATTTAAGTAATTTAAATTATCATTAGTCTCTAAATCTATGGAATCATCATTTATACCTTTACTAGCAATGTTTCTGTGATATTTGAATTTACCAAATACTTTACTTAAAATAGTGTTTTTTCTTTGATTATGAAAGGCTATATTTTCACTTACATTTAACCAAGGCATCAATCTACTCTCTTGAAATACAAATCCTACATTAGGTCTATACTCTTTATTATCTTTAATAAATCTAATCTCACCACTATTTATATCTTCAAGGGATGCAATTGCTCTAAGTAAAGTAGTCTTTCCACATCCACTTTCACCTAAAATTACAGTTATATGATTTTTATCTATGTTCAAAGAAATATTACTAAGAACTATGTGTTCTTCATTGTTGACTTCATAACTTTTAGATAGATTTCTGATTATGTACCCAGAATCACATACTAAATTATTCATAGGCTTCCACCATCTTTCCCTTACTTACCTTTTTCACAATAATTGAAAATATATAATCTGTAATTATTCCTAAAAGTCCAATTACAATTATACCTACAATGACAACATCTGTTCTAGACATTTCCTTTCCATCAGATATCAAGTAACCAAGACCTGAAGAAGCTGCTACAAGCTCTGCCCCAATAATCGCTCTAAAACTATATCCAAGAGCCAACTTTAGTCCAACTGCAATATCAAGAATGGCATTAGGTATAACTATTTTAAATATTATTTGAATCTTTGAAAACTCAAATACTCTACCTACTTCAATCAGTTTTGAGTCACAATTCCTAATCCCCTTTAATGTGCTTGTAAAGATTGGGAAAAAAGAAGCCAAAACTATAATTATAATTTTCGATTCTTCTCCTATGCCAAACCATAGTATAAGCATTGGTATTAAGGCAAGTGGAGGTGTATTTCTTAAAAAATTTATTAGCGACTTAAAATATTCATATACTTCACTATGAATTCCAAAGAATATCCCTAGAGGTACACCTATTGCAGTACTTATTGCAAATCCTATCAAAACTCTTTTCATACTTGCATATACATTAATAAATATTGAACCATCACTTATCATATTTAAAAATGTACTATACACCTTTTCAGGTGATGGTAATATATAATCACTCCAGATACCAAGATAATTAGTAATTTTCCATAATAAAAGAATTATAAAAAATATCAAAACACTTTTTACTAGACTTAAAAACCTATTATTAAATTTATTGACCATTTACAAACCATCTCCATTATTACACCCATCTTTACAATAAAACATTTCTACTATATCATACTTATCTTTAGAACCATCTCTTATATTTTGTATTTCGCTTAAGATTTCTTCTTCAGTCGATACTTCAAGAACCTTTTCAAAAGAGTCTTTGAAATATCCTAATGGAATAGGAGATTCATCTATCTTTCCAAGTGATTTTATACCTTCTTTTTCAGCAAATTCTTTCCATGTATAAAATATAGCATTACTCTTATCCTTAAATTTTTCACTTGCAAAATCCCTTAATTGTGTACATGGAGAGGTTACTATCAGCATATCATCTTCACTCTTGATATATTTGTCATATAAAACCCTACAAGTTCTTACTAGTATTGGTTCTATCATAGGTATTTCAAAACTATCTATCAAATTATTTCTTTTTAAAAGGTTTATACTCTCTGGACATCTACAATCTAACATTGTATTCTCAGTCTTTTTTGTATACTCTTTATATTGCTTCTTTACATATTCTAATTGTGGCTCACATTCTGCCATTATGTACCCCTTTTTTATCAAATTTTCTTTGACAAGATGAAACTTTTCCCCATACATTCTTTCTGCCACTGGATTTATTAGAAGATATTTATTCATAGCTCCTCCTATTATTTAATATTGAATATTATTATCAACTACTAGTTTAAATGAGCACTTAAATTTTGTCAATATATTAAATTTTTCTTAATAAAATAATCTTTCTCTACATTTTTTTGCTATTTAAATTAAAATATTAAATAGTATATTCAATCTATTTTAAATATTAATATACGCATAACGCTAGTAATCTACTTATATAATAATCTATAAATATTATATAATGATATGTACATAATTAGTATTAATATTTGATAATAATATCAATAAAAGTAGAAATATTTGGAAGTATTATAAGAAATTAAATCGAATATTAAAACTAAAGTAAAAAAGTGAAGTCTAAACAGACTTCACCTTTTATAATATTTATAAATATTTCATTTTAACATCATCTATAATTTGCAAAATTTTATTTCTAACATTTATTGGCTCTAGTACTTCAATATTTTTTCCAAAAGAAAGTATATATCCATAAATCCAATCATTTTTTGGATACTGTACTGTTACGATGAAATCTCCATCATTATCATACAATATATTATCAATATCAAATTCATCATACACTCTATAGCCTACATCTTTAGAAATTTTTAACTTTAAAGTAATACTTTCATTCTCATTTTCTTTTATCTCTCCAACTTCAACTGGTATACTCCTTATAAAGGTCTGTTCACAAACACATATATTTCTCATCCTTACAATCTTAAAAATTCTATAATCATTTTTTTGATGACAATAGGATTTGATATACCATGACTTCTCTTTAAACCAAAGCATAAGTGGTTCTACACAACGCTTCGTTACCTTTCCATAAGTATTTATGTACTCAAAAGTTATAATATTACAATCTAAAATGGCTGATTTTATTTTTATAAATTTATCTTTCTCTATATCATTACTACCCCAATGAGAAAAATCAACAGTCATCCAGTTTATATCTGACTTACAAAATAAAGGTTTAAGTTTTGATAGTGTAGAATCAACTTCTGGATATTTAAGAATATTTAAACTTTCCAATGAGGCTAGAATTTCTTTCTGTTCTTGCTCAGACAAAATAGATTTATCAAAGGTAAAATTATCTAAAATACCTATACCCCCATTTCTGCCTTTGTCAGTATAAATTGGAATACCAGAAGCTGACAGTATTTCAACATCTCTACAAATAGTTCTCCTAGATACTTCAAAGTGTTCAGCTAATTCTGTTGCAGTTACTTTTTTCTTATCTAAAAGGATATAAATAATTTCAAACAATCTATTACTTTTCATATAATCACCTCATTACTTTATTATAGTATAACAATAAAGTAATATAATACCACAATATAACGCTTATAACTCTCTTTTTACTTCAAAACGCAAAACAGTCTTTAATGAATCAGGTGATACTTTTCTAGCATCACTTATATAAATTTCACGATGTACATTAGATTTTCTTATAAGATTATTTCTTTTACAAAATTCACTCATAATGTCAAAACTTTCTGGTTCATTATCATATGAACCTACATGAAGCATTTGCACACACAATCCTTCATTAATAGACTCAAACCCAATTTTTTCAAGAAGATTATGTGGCTTCTTCTTTTTTACTATATTGATAGCTTTGTCCAATAGGTCCTGCGTAACAAAATCTGGCTGACGTATCATCATAGTATAAACTAAATCTTCTTTAATAAGTATATCTGAGTATTTGCTTTTTTCTCCTTTATCCCATATAGCTTCTAAAGGAAAAACTGTATAATCAAAATATCCTTCTGGCACAATTCCCTTCTTAGGCATAGTTTTTATTGCATATGCCAAAGAATAAAGTACTCCTATTGCTTCAGTAAATTCTTTATCATTTGGGTCTCCACTACCTCTTAACATGATAAATTTTTGCTCTGGTACTTCAACTAATATAGGATTCTCCTTAGGTAAGTATAACTCTTTTTCTTTTTTTCTCCATTCATATTTCATAAAAAATACCTCCGTATATATATTTTATACATTGATATTATCATGGTAAAAGTGACAACAGTATGTCACAATTTATAAATTATATTATAAAATCTTCATCTTCTAATTCTTCATATACTCCTTTTTGGTATCCATTCCCCTTAGTTGAAAAGAAATCATGTGTTTTAGTTTCCGTACTAAGACCATTTAATACAATTGGATTAATAGCATCTACAGTATATAATTTCTCAAACCCTAGATTTTCTAAAGCCCTATTTGCATTGTATTTTAAAAAATTCACAACCTCTTTTTCAAGCCCACTTTCTCTGTATATAACATTTGTGTACTCTACCTCATTATCCATAAGACTATTAAGTATAGAATACATATTCTCTTCTAATTTATTTTGCTCCATTTCATCAAATTCGTCATATATTTCTTGCGCAAGCAATCCTATATACTTACCATGTAAAGACTCATCTCTAAGAATGAGTGATATTATTTCTCCACTAGCAACCATCTTTCCTTGACCAGATAAATACAATGGATAAAAGAACCCTGAATAAAACAAGAAACTCTCCAAAAATACGCTTGTAATCATTGATAAATACAAACCTTTTTTACTTGTTGTATTCTCATATTGAGCTAAAACTAAGTCAGCTTTTTTTTGTAAAGTTGGCTCTGTTTCTATCCACTCAAATAACTCATCTATTTCTGAGTTAGAAAGTAAAGTCATAAATATAGAAGAATAGCTTTTGGCATGTATTTCTTCCATAGTTCCCATAAAAGATAGGACAGCCTTTCTTTGTAGATTTTCTGTTAAACTCATCATAGATGGGATTCCATTATTCCCTTGTTTTGTATCCAATAATGTTAAACCACCCAATACTTTCTTATATAGTTCCTTTTCCTTATCGCTTAGTTCATTCCATACCTTGATGTCCTTAGAAACAGATATTTCTTCAGGAAGCCAAAATTGTTTTACATTTTGTTCCCAAAAAGCCTGTGTAAATCCATCTTCTTCTCTATTCCAGTTAACTGCATTATGTATTTTATGTAAATTAAACGTCATATATTTCTCTCCCTATACTGAACATACTAAACACTCATGAGTGTCTCTTGTCATCTTTGTTCTTGTGTAATATAAACTTTTCAGACCTTTTTTATATGCATATATGTAATGTCTAGCTATGTCTCTAGTTGTCTTTTCATCTGTGACAAACAGTGTTGTTGATATGCCTTGGTCAACATGGTTTTGAACTGTTGCTACTAAATCTATTACTTTTCTCATATCCATCCTGTATGCTGATTGATAATATAACATATTATCATTTGTTAAAAATGGCATTGGATATATTGTAGTAGAATCTCCATACGTTCTTACTTCTACTGGTTCAGTAATTGGCATTATACTTGATGTAGCATTTTGCACATAACTAATACTTTGAGTTGGTGCTATTGCCATCAAATAAGCATTATATATGCCTTTTTCTTTTACTTCGTCTAACAAACTTGCCCAATCTTCTTTAGTTGGTATATGGATACCTTCAAATAATACCTTTACCTTATCTGAATTTGGTAAATAAGATTGCTCATAGTATTTTGATAGTACTTTGCTTTCTCTACCTTTAGCATATTCTGATTTATTGAAACCTTCAAAAGTTTGATTTTTTTCTATAGCTATTTTCATCGATGCTTTAATTGAGTAATATCTAATCATTGCAAAAAATACATTAGAAAAATCTATGGCCTCCTCTGAGGTATATAAAATATTTTCTCTTACTAAATATCCATGTAAATTCATAGCTCCCAATCCTATAGAATGAGACTTACTATTACTATTACTAACCGTTGGCACTGGTTTTATATCTGTACTATCTGCTACAAATGACAATGCTCTTATTGCTGTCTCAACTGTACTTTCTATAGTTTTATTATCCATAACATTAGCTATATTTAGAGAGCCAAGGTTACAACTTATATCTTGTCCCCATTCATTTTTACCTCCATAACCTTCTATTTTTGAAGGTGTCTGATATTGGAATATCTCACAACACAAGTTAGACATCTTGACCATTCCAACATCTCTTAATGTATGTTCCTTATTTGCTGTGTCTATGTATACTACATATGGGTATCCACTCTCTTGTTGCATCTGTGCTATTTTAGTCAACATCTGTCTAGGATTTATTTCTTTTTTTCTTATGTCCTTATCATTAACCAACTTTTCATACCACTCATTCATTTCTATCTCATCAAGATAAACTCCATACTTCTTATATACAGTATGAGGATAAAATGCATATGCAATCTTATTTTTTTCTGCTAATTCCATAAACTTATCAGGTATTATTGCCCCTAGTGATAATGTAGCAAGTCTTATTTTCTCATCAGCATTTATCTTTTTCGTATCCATCAATAATTCAAAATCAGGATGAAACACAGTAAGGTAAACTGCTCCAGAACCTTGTCTAGCTCCCATTTGATTGAAATAACTAAAGGATTGTTCCAACATTTTTGCTACACCAACAACTCCTCCAGCTGCTCCTTCTATGTCTTTAATTGATTCACCTGATGCTCTAAGTTTAGATAAGTTTAGTGCAACTCCTCCACCAATCTTTGATAAATGGTTTGATGAAGATATAGCATATGATATGCCTTCTGTACTATCTTCTACAGATAATAAGAAGCATGATACCATCTCTCCAGCTCTTTTTCTTCCAGCATTTAAAAATGTTGGAGTAGCTGGTTGAAACTCTTGTTTTACTATTTTATCTGTAAGACTTAGAGCTAGACTTTCATCACCATTTCCTAATGTCAAAGCTACAATTAATACTTTTTCATTATATGTTTCTAATATTTCTTTTCCATCATTGCTTTTTAATGCGTAATTTTGATAAAACTTGTTTGCACTCATATATGATTGAAATTCAAACTTATATTCCTCAATAAACTTATATACCTTTCTAATAAAATCCATACTGTACTTATTTATTACTTCTTCTGAATAATAACCTTCATCTATTAAGTACTTTAATCTTTCTTCTAAGTCTTTAAATTTTTTCAACTTTGGTTTTATAAATTCTTCTATGTAACTACTTAAGGCTTCCTTGTCTTTTTCTAATTGGTATTTACCTTGTTCATTTTTAATTATCACTTGATTGTTAAGCTCTATCCAATTCATTATTTACCGTCCTTTTAACATAATCTTGTGCTATAATTTCATTTAATTTGATTATTATTTCTTTTAGTATTTACTAGTTTAAATTCCTAAAATAACTTATAGATATCTAAATATAATAAGTATTTTTCAAAAACAAAAGCACTACATATAGTCAGTGCTTTATCTATTATATACTACATATAGTATATACACAAATTTTTTTATATCTAAACTTTTATTATTCTATTACTTCTATTATTTTTATTTTCAAGAAATTCTAAAGGATTTAACAGAAAATTAATTTATATACTATTCCTATAATCTTTTTATTTTTATATTCTTATAATATATTTAATATTTTATATAATAGTTAGGAGTTTTCCATTTGTTGTTATATAATTATATATATAACTATTTTACTACTGAAGGTATAAAAATAAATTCATGAAGGTGATTTTTATGAGAGATATTTCTAAATATGAACTTGAAAAGATACTTAAAAAACATTATTTATGGCTTAAAGACAAGAATGATGGAGAAAGAGCTGATTTAAGAGAAATAAAATTAGAAAATATGAATTTAAAGGGATATTGTTTAAGTAATATTGATTTTTCATGGTCTGACCTTATTGATTTAAACTTAGAAGAAGCAGATTTAGAAAACTCTAGCTTTAGTAACTCTTATTTTTCAAATTGCTCATTAAAAAATTCCATCTTAAAAAATGCAGACCTAAGTGGAGCTAATTTTAGATTTTGTGATTTATCTAATTCAGATATAAGAGGTACTAATTTAGAAAACTCCAACTTAGAATATGCCACTTTAGATGGAGTAGTATCAGATGAAAATACTCGCTTTTTCAAGTTATACTGTCCTGAGACAGGAGCATTTATAGGCTATAAAAAGTGTTTTAATTTTAGAATGGTACAATTATTAATTCCAAGTGATGCAAAAAGAGTTTCTGCTACATCAAATGCTTGTCGATGTGATAAAGCAAAAGTACTGTCAATTACAAGCATAGATGGCAAAGAATCTTTTAAAAGTGCTCGTGCATATGCTGATGAAAATTTTATATATAGAGTAGGAGAAACGATTATAGCTGAAGAATTTAATGAAAATAGATGGAAAGAATCAACTACAGGAATTCACTTCTTTCTAACTAGAGAGGAAGCTATTGGCTACCTATAAATGTAAAAAAAGGGTCTTTAAAATAAAGTGTGTATTCTTCTAAAAAGTGATGATAATTAAAACTATTAAATGTCACTATATAAAGGAAGGTGAACCCTTTTTATTTTTAACAAAAACGAAATATTAAAAAAACTTATTGAAGAATATGATGTAAAAACAATTACAGATATTCAAGATATGATAAAAGATTTATTTGCAAGTAAAGCTCATCAAATCTTAGAAGCGTAGCTTGATGACCATTTAGGTTATATCCTGCACTTTGCGGCGAGAGATGTATGTATTATTCTACTATTTTAATTAATGATAAATTGAAATATGCCCAAGAAAATAATATTGTTACTTGGGAGGAAAAAAGTGCTGAATGTAAAAAATCCTCATTTAGTATTCGATATGCCAATAACAAAGTTTCAAATGAAAATTGATTTAAAACAGATTACAATTTCAGAAATCGAACAGTTTTTATCATTATCAAATTCTAATACTTGATTTGAATTTCAGATATATTGAAATATTTGTAAATGCTTCAAAACATGACATTAGGTTTGAAAATATAGTCACTAATTTTTACAAAGTCTTAAAAGCGAATATAGAAGCTCAATATTTATCAGATTTAAAATATTATATTAATTGTTTTAATCTGATAAATATAAATCATTACATTAATTTACATTTATATATTATTTTTTTTATACATTTCTTACTTTAATTTTTTATGTTATACTACTTGTATAGAATACATTTCTTAAATTATCACTCTTAAATCTATGGCTAGTCCTTTTATATAAATTATATTATCACTACAATATCATTCATAAAATCCTTTTGAATTTTAGTTAGAATTTCAAGAATATTCTAACTTTAATTAAATATATATTGAGGGGGAAAACAAATGAAAAAAACTAAATCAAAGGTATTAAGTTTAACACTAGCAACTACTTTTCTTGTATCAACAACAGTAAATTCATATGCTATATCTGCAAAATCTTCAGATATGGATATGAACACTGTTGCAGATGTACTTACTGCATCAGAGGAATACAGTAATGCATTAAAAGATATTGGTATCTCAGTTGGTGAATTAAAAGATTTGACACCTAAAGGAAGTAATTTCATACAAAAATGTAATTCATATTTAGAAAAAAATATGGATGTCCCTAAGACTTATAGTGAAGAACCCATTAAACATACGACTAATGCAAGTCAATTATCATATGCAATGTCAGCAGCTAGAAAAAATCAAGAAGTAGGAGCACCAAAGTATAATGATGAGGTAGTATACATGTATTTATCTCACTTTGTAGATTTTGAAGGAAATAATTATGAAGAAGGTTTATGTACATATATAACTAAATATGACAGAGAAGCTTATGACAGATATTTAAGTAGAGGCTCTGCTTTTAGAAGTGCTAATTCTATGCGTTCAGTTATAACAAATTTAATAGCATTAAAAGGTGATTTACCTTCACTATATACAACGCTTACTAAAGAAAAAGCTTCAGTAGTTAAAACAATGACTGATATAAAATCATTTGAAATAGATTTACAATCTGTAAAGGCTATGGTAGAAAATGATATGTTTATATTTTTTAAAGATGCATATTCTAAACATGATACTCCTGAAGCTATAATTGAAGATGTACAAGGTAGTATGAAAATTAAATATAAGGATTATAATGAACAAATAGGATACATGGTACTTGGATTAGTATTCTCAGCACTAACATTTACTCCTCCAGTTATGACAATGTTGGCAGAAGTGAACTTATATAGCATGGTTATTAAGGACATATTTGATAAGGCTAATTATGCTGCACTACAATATTCTAGAAGTGCAAGAAAAGCAGAAAGATTTAACTTATGGATGGAAGAGAATGGAATGTATATGGAAAAAAAGGTATAAATACTTATGTATTGTGAAAATTGTGATTTAGAATTTGATGATAATACAACTGTATGTCCTAAATGTAAATCAGTCTTAAAGTCTAATGAAAATATATGTCAGAAAAGTTTTGAAAATAAAGTTAATGAATTTAAATTAAAGAAAAAAATTAAACAAGGCAACATATTATCAACCATAATTCTTTCAACAGTAGCAATTCATGTACTTGTAGAGCTTTTTATTCAAATCCATATTGAGGATTATTATGATATTTATATTAAATATTCTCCTTCTGCGATATCCGTATTAGTTTTAGTTCTTTCTCTAAAGAGAGGAGAAAAAAGACACAAGTTCCTGAACAATATATTATTTATGTCAATTATGATATTAATATCTATATTTGGGACTATCTATTTTTCAGCACCTCTTGTAAATAGAATATTCAATGGAGATTATCTATTTAAAGAATATTGGACTGTTTATGGAGTTGGAAATTTTATAATAATTTTAGAATGTATATTAATTATTTTTGATGATAGTTATTATTTATCCTATATTAATAAAAAAGAAAATTCCAACAAATAATGAAATAAGACTTCATTCTAATTAGAGTGAAGGAGTCTTTAAAATAAAGTGTGTATTCTTCTAAAAAGTGATGATAATTAAAACTATTAAATATCACTATACAAAGGAAGGTGCACACTTTTTATGTTTAACAAAAATAAAATATTAAAAAACTTATTGAAAAATATGATGTAAAAACAACTACAGATATTCAAGATATACTAAAAGATTTATTGGCAAGTAAAACTCATCAAATGTTAGAAGCATAGCTTGATGACCATTTAGGTTATGATAATAAGAACAAAAATACTAAAAACTCTAGAAATGAAGATAGAAATAAAAGTGTTAAATCAGATTTTGGAAAAATGATTTTAAATATTCCAAGAAACCGAAATGGAGATAATGATATATATAAATATTTCCAGACTTAAAAAAAGAGTATCCATAGTATTTAAAACTATTAAGATACTCTTTTATAAATTTTCTAGTTTAAAATTAAAATTTATCTTACAATCTATAGAAAATTGTTCATGCTGATACTATCCATAATTTTTGAAACTTTATCTATATATTCTATATTATTACTCAGCTCATTATAATACTTCTTACTCTCATCTATTGTTCTAAATGAATACACTTTTTTATCCAATTTTAAAGCCTCTTTTATAATGTCTATGTTTTTTTTATTTGTTTCTCCTACACTAAACCCTGTATCTATTATAATCTTAGAATCATTTAAATTTCTAATAGCCAAATCGAAACTCTCCTCACTTATTGGTTCAAATGGCTTTTCTGTAAACATCTTTATGCCCATAGTTCTACCAATTTCATAATCAACATCATTTTCATGTATTATTCCAGAATATAAACCTATACCCTTTTTAGTAAAAGCTCTATAAATTGGTGTAGCCTTACCACCTCCGCCAATTATAAAAACTTCATTTTTAGATTTATTACTAATCTCTACCGAACCTAATAGACTATTAAAGTTTTTATCATCCAATTCATAAAGTGAATTTATAATATCTTCATCCACTACATCTTCAGGCTGACCATAAGCTATGACTTTATTATTCTTTATAAGAGCAACTTTATCACAACTTTTTAATGCTATATCTATTTCATGCAATGAAAGTATTACTGAAATTGATTTTTCCTTACTTAATTTTTTTAGTATATTTATAAGCTCTAACCTATGCTTTATGTCTAAGTGAGTTGTAGGTTCATCCAATATAATGATTTCTGGCTCTTGAACTAAAGCTCTTGCAACTAATACTTTTTGTTTTTCTCCATCACTTAGTTCATCAAAATATCTTTTTTTTAAGTGCAATGCATCTACAGATTCTAATGCTTCATCTATCATTATTAAATCTTTTTTAGATAGACTACCAAAAAAACCTGTATATGGATATCTTCCTATATTAACTATATCTTGTACAGTCATTAAATCACCTAATAATCTATTTGTAAGCACTAAAGCCATTTTTTTCGATAATGCTTTTCTTGATATATGATTTATATCTACGTCATTTAGATATATATCCCCTTTTATTGGTGTTATAAGTTTAGATAAAGACCTTAATATAGTAGTTTTTCCAGCACCATTACTTCCTAAAAGGCATAATATTTCTCCATTTTTTACCTCTATATTTATATCACTCACAACTACTTTTTTATTATATCCCACACTTAAATTATTAGTTTTCAACATACCTAAGCCCTGTCCTTCCTTTTCATCAATAGCATTACTACAATTGGTGCTCCTAATAAAGATGTTATTGTACTTATTGGTAACTCTACTGGTGACAAAATTACTCTTGATATCAAATCACAAAGAGCTGTAACTATACCTCCTAAAAAGATTACCACTGGTATTAGCACTCTATTATCTGATGTCTTAAATATCAGTTTTGAAATTTGTGGTACTGCAAGTCCAATAAATCCTATAGGGCCTGCAAATGCTGATACTATTGCTGCTAGTATACTAGATATAAATACTACCAAAAATCTAAAAAATTTTATATTTATACCAATACTTTTAGCATACTCTTCTCCTAATAAAAAAGCATTTAGAGGTTTTATTATAAAGATACTCATTAAAAGACCTAACATACCAATCAGTATAAGTATCTCTACTTTTTCCCAAGTAAATCCAGAAAAACTTCCCATCGACCAAACAGTAAATTCTTTTAATTTTTCACTATTTGCAAATGATTGTAGTACATTAGTTATACCACTACATACATATCCAGTCATAATTCCTATTATTAAAAGAGTTGTTATATTCTTTACCTTACTTGCAAATAAAATGACTACAGACATTACAATCAAAGCTCCTATAAATGCTGCTACAAATATACTCATTGAAGTTATATTTTCAAATCCTAATGTATATCCACCTAAAATCATAAGTGCTACTGATAAAGTAGAGCCTGAAGATACACCTAATATATATGGTTCAACTATTGGATTCTTAAAAAATATCTGTAGTAAAATTCCTGATACTGCTAAACAAGCTCCACCCACCATAGTTGCAAGTACTCTTGGAATCCTTATGTTGTATATTATTTTATAATGTTCTGTATTATCCATACCTCTTAATACAACATCTATTATTTCTTTAAACTCAATTTTTACAGAGCCAAATGCTACACACACTAAAAAAGTAAGTATCATGCCTATAATTAGTCCTATAAATATTGTAGTATTCTTTATTCTCATTTTATTGATAAAATCCATTTATATACCCCTCTTAACAAATCTATATTAACTAAAATCCATAAAACTCATCTTTTAGTGTCTTATTATATATTATTTATCATAATTTATATAATGTTTAATTTTTTCACCTGTAGTACCTGGATGAAACATCTCAACTAAATCTACTATTAATTCATCAGTCTTATCTACTGATTGATAATAATCTGGAGCAAATACCCACAAGTTACCATTTTTTACAACATCCAAATCAGCCAATACAGGTGCACTAGATTTTATAGACTCTAAGTTTGGTGCATAATCTGAGCTTGATGAGTATACAAATATATCTGCATCCTTTGCAACTTCATGTAGTTGTTCAATACTCACTCTTCCTTCATTTGAATCCATTGAAGCACATGCATTTATTCCACCTGCCATTCTTATCATATTATCTACATATGAATCTTTAGGTGCTACATAAGCATTTCCTTCATATACAGATGCCCATACTACCTTAGGCTTGTTTTTGTTTTTTATCTTTTTACTTACTTCTTCTATCTTTTGTACTGTTTTATTCAATTCACTAGTGGCTATATCTTCTTTATCATAAAACGCAGCTATTAAACTTGTCCATTCCATTCTTCCAAATGGGTTTTGCTCTTTGTATTCATTATCTACAACATAGTTAAGTCCTAATTCTTTTAGTTTATCAATAAATTTTGTATCAGCTTCTGATAGACCACTACTAACTATAGTTAAATCAGGATTTAAGTCTACTATTTTTTCATAATCTGGTGCTAAGTTTGAACCAACATAATGTATCTTTCCGTCCTTCATCAAATCTTTAATTTCTTTGATAGTCCAATACTGTTCCTCTGTTGTTACTGCTTTTATGCTATCTAGCTCACCTATTGTTCTTAGAGAACAGGCTTGTGTTGTAGATGCTATTAATACATTATCTACAGGTGTTCTAACTATATTAGCATTTTTATACTTTTCAGGAACTTCAATTTTTTTAGGGATTAAAATCAGTTCTCTTTTATCTCCATCAGTTACTTTTTTAATTCCATCCTCTAAGTCTTCAACACTAAATCCACTTGCATATTTTAATTCTAACTTCTTACCGCTACTAACTTGTGCATTCTCTTTATCATTTTTACTACATCCTATAAGACCTCCTACTAAAAGAACTATCATAATACTTAGAAAAAATTGCTTTAAAACATTTACTTTAAATTTCATCTCTTTCACTCCAATATTTTATTTTTATAAGTGGTTAAAAATTTTAATAACATATATTTCTAAAATATATCTCATTAGAATTATATTAAAGTCATCTTTAATAATTATAACCTTTTAATAAAATAAAAAACTTCTCCTAATTTAGAAAGGAGAAGTTTATATATCAATTTTACAAAAAATGAATTGATATTTCATTTTATTATAAATTACAATTTCCACCCTAAATTGAACCTATGTAATACTGGGCAGGTCTCCTGACTCACGGCTTTTCCTCTATCACCCTTCCCAAAATTTTTCATATAAAATCTCAGTGGATTTTGATTTCGTATCCGTATACAGTAGCGGGGGCTGTAGTGAACTTGCATCACTTTCCCTATTAAACTAATCTAGTACCCTAGTATTATTTAATTTAATTTTTATTAAGATAATTGTAGTTTATTGTTGGCAACTTTGCAAGGTTGATTTAACATATAAAATAAAGAGTGCCTAAAATGACTATAAAAATCATTTTAAAACACTCTTTGTTTTTTACTATATATCTAATTAAGCAGTTAACATATATTTAATTCATTCATTAATTTTTTAATCTCACATACTTGATTTTCATTTGGTTTTGTAAAAGGAGCAGTCATATAATCACTTACTTGTAATCCCCTTATATTCAGAGCCTTTTTCATTGCTGGTATAAATGGGTTTGTTATTAAATAAAAATCCATTGCTTTGTTGATATATTTTTGAATTTCTATAACCTTATCCATATCTCTATTATTATAAGCTTCTGCCCATTTTGAACAAACTTCTGGAATTAAATTTGATAAACCTCCTATACAACCTGCTCCCCCAGACATTAGATTATGTATAAAGTTTTCGTCATAACCACTATATATCTTAAAATTTGGGAACTCTGCTTTCATAGTATTTATTAAATCTCTAGTATGTCCCATTAAAGTTACTGTATCCTTATAACCAACTATATTTTTATGTTTTCTTACAAGTCTTAATGTAAGTTCTGGACTCAAATCATAACCAGTTCTATCTGGATAATTATATAGATATATTTCAGCTTCTGTATTTTTAGCTATTTCACTATAAAACAACTCAATACTGTCATCATCAAGAGAGAAATAATAAGGGCTTATTATCATAACTCCATCAGCTCCACTATTATGTGCATAATTTGAAAGCTCTATAGACTCTTTTATACTCATACGACTTGTACCTATAAACACTTTTACTCTCTTATTAACATGACTAATTACTAAATCTATAAGTTCTTTTTGCATATCCATAGACATATTAAAGAACTCTCCAGTACTTCCCATTATAACTAGACCATCTACACCTCCATCTATAAGATGGTCATAGACTTTCTTATTTCCTTCTTTATCTAAATTTCCTTCTTCATCAAATATTGTAACCACTGGTGTCAAAAATTCTGCTTTCATAATTTAAACTCCTAAAATTTATTTTAATATGTTCATTTAATACATTCAGGTTTTGCCTTAACATTACCTATATTAAAACATTTATTTAATGTAATTTCTTAAAATTCCAATACTTTCAACCTCACATTCAATTACATCTCCACTACTCATATATCTAGGGGGCGAAAAACCCATACCAACTCCAGAAGGTGTACCTGTAGCTATAATATCTCCAGCCTCTAAAGTCATCCCCTTTGAAAGTTCTGAAACTATGTCTGAAATGTCTGATATGAATAATCTTGTATTAGAATTTTGTCTTTCTTCACCATTTACTCTACTACATACCTTAAGTTTTACAGGAAAAGAAATTTCACTTTTATGTAAGATACATGGGCCTAAAGATGTAAATGTATCTAATCCCTTTCCTCTAAACCACTGAACATGCTCTTTTTGTAACTTTCTAGCAGAAATATCATTTATAACAGTGTACCCAAAGATATAATCTTCGACCTCTTCTTTTTTAATATTAACACCTGTTTTACCTATTACTACTCCAAGTTCAACTTCATAGTCTAATTGACTATTTATATTAAAATGACCATCTATCTCATCTTCTGGACCTATCGCTTTTGTTACACGTTTTGTAAAATAAACTGTTTTTTGAGGTTCTTCAAAACTATTATCAAAGTGAGCTTGAGTTTCTTCAAGATGGTCTTTATAGTTCACTCCCACACATAAAATATCATGTATAGGTTTTTCTATCGGAACATGTATAATACATTCTTCTCTTTTAAAAACATCATAATTGTGGAATCTATCTTCCTTTATAATACTTTTTATCCTTATAATATCGTCTTGAGATATATTTTGAATTAAATCATTTAAATCTTTAAAAGATTTGCTAATATTTAAGGAATTAATGTCTATAATAAATAATTCATCTTTAGAAAAAAAACCTATCCTTTTACATTCATTTTTTCCTTTAGTAAAACTGACAAACTTCATAATCTCACCCTTTATTAAAATTCTATATATATTCAGTCTTTTACTTAAATCTTATACATAGTTACATACTCTAGCTATTGCCATTTCAGTATATCCAAGAGACTCTGCTTTTGATTGCTTTCCATTTGCTACATCTACAATCATGTTTAATAAATCATCTGTCAATTCTTCCATTGTTTGTGGACCATATATAACTGGACTGGCATCAAAGTCCATATTATCTTCCATATTTGCAAAAGTTATTTTGTTTCCAGTTATCTTTATCACTGGAGCTATTGGATTTCCTGATGGAGTTCCTCTACCTGTACTAAATACTACTATTTGAGCCCCTCCTGCAACCATACCAGCAACAGATGAAGCATCATTTCCAGGTGTATCCATTATAACAAGACCTTTTTTATCAATTTGTTTAGCATAATCATATACTTCACTTATTGGTCTATGACCACCTTTATGTATACAACCTAGTGATTTTTCTTCAAGGCTTGTCAATCCACCAGCTATATTTCCAGGAGATGGATTTCCTTCTCTAACCTCTTCTCCAACTAATTTTAACGAATTTTCATACCTATGTACTATATGTAATATTTTTTCTTTTACTTCTTCATTTACTGCTCTTCTAGCTAATATATGCTCTGCTCCTATAAATTCAGTAGTTTCACTTAAAATTGATGTTGCTCCTAAATCAACAAGTCTATCACTTAATTCACCTATTAGTGGATTTGCTGCTAATCCACTTGTTGGGTCAGACCCTCCACACTCAGTTCCTAGTATAATTTCGGATATTGGAAATTCTTCTTTTCTGAGTAAAGATGCCTCTTGAGCCATTTCTCTAGCATAACGAACAGCCTTTTCTATAGTTTTCAAAGTCCCATGTTCTTCTTGTATTACAAGAGTTTTTATTGGTTTGTTTGTTCTCTCTTTTATTGCATCAACTACCAAATCATTTTGACAATTCTCACATCCTAAAGATACAACTATTACCCCATATACATTTGGATTTGCTGCATATCCAGCCATGACATCCATAGTCAATTGTTGGTCTGAATTTACTTGTGAACATCCATTTTGATTATTAAAAGTAACTGCTCCTTGAACTTGAGATGCTATTATTCTAGTTGTATCTGATGCACAAACACTAGTAGGTAATACTAATATGTGATTTCTTATACCAACTCTTCCATCGGGTCTTTTATATCCATAAAATTTCATACTGATTTCCTCCTAAAATAATCTATATACCTTCTGTAATTTTTATGTATTATAACTTTTTATTACACTTACTAATCAAATATTTAAAATAATATTTGACAATTATTAAATAGTAAAAAACAATGAATTTAACTTCTATAAACTTAAAAGAATTATTTTATACATTAGCCATAGCTTGTTCATCCAAATCTTCTCTAACACTTCTAACATTATGGATATGTACATGTTGACCAATTTTTATTTCCTGATTTGCTTCTCCTATATGTTCCCCATACTTAGTAACCTTATCGCCTTCAGCCATATCTTTTATAGCCAATTTATGATAAATAGTTATATCATCTAGTGCTGTAATTGTTTTTACTGTTTTATCTTTTAATTTAAAACTAATTTCGCTATTCTTACCTATTGCTTCAATAGCTACTGCAACATTATCTTTTTCATCAATTATCACTGCATTTATCATTATTCTTATTCTCCTTTGTAAATAATATAGTTTTATTAATATCCTAAAATCTAATTAGAGAGTTTACTATTTAAATAGTAAACTATGTAATATTAAGCTACTATTGTTCCATCCTCTTTTTGTTTTGGAAACTTAGGACACCCATACTTCTTAGCCCACCAACTAGTTATAAGAGGTACTAATATCGCAGTGACAACTACTGCTGCTGCTACTTGAGTTGTTGCTGTTGCAACATATGGTTGCCATGATGGGTCAACTAATGCAACAGCAGCAGGTACGGCAATCGCATTTCCAGCAGTTGTAGCTACAGCCCACCCTGCATATCCTGGACGTTTTCCTATAAATTTATCACAGAATACTATAAATATACCTCCTACAAACACAGATATTAATCCAAGTAGTACTCCTGATAAGCCTCCTTTTAGTATACTTGCAAGATTTATGCTACTACCTAGCGCAAATCCTACAAAAGGTACAAGCAAGTTACATCCTGGCTCTAGAAATTCTTTCATTTTTTTATCAAAATTACCTATTATCATACCAACAAGTATTGGTACTATTGCAGCCAATAAAGACAACAAAGGTACATTTGCAAGACCTGAAGTCCCAAGAGCTATCAATGTAAAAAATGGTCCATCATTTAAAGTAAGTAAACTCATAGTTGCACAATCTGTTTCATCTCCATATGAAGTCATCAATGAAAGATATATACTACCATTACTATTTGTAACTGCACTTATAACAGCTAATGTTGTAAGACCAAGTACTCCATCCATTCCAAATAGTTTACCTATAAGTATACCTATTAAAGCACCTATAGCAAATTTTGAACCAAGAAGGATTCCACCTCTTTTTAAAACTTTTGGCATTTCTCTAAATTGAAGTTGAGTTCCCAAACACACTAGCTGAACTCCAATTATAGTTGCAGACCCAACACTTGAAAATACTGCTGTTGTAAATGAACCTATTTGCACAATATCTGGGCAAAATGTATTAATGAAAGCTGCTATAAACATTGGAACTATCATCATACCTGCAGGAATTTTTTTAATAAAATCCATTATCATAAAGTTACTCCTCCTAAAACATGATATTTAATTACTCTTATTAAATTTTTAGCTTTAATTCTAACGGCCGTTTCGGTTCGTATTTAAGAACTAAGTTTTTATTTACGAATCTTTGAGTTAATGATAGCATTTTCCTATTTATGAGTCAATAAAAAAAATAAGTTTTTGTCAAAATTTTTTCAAATTATCTGACAATGTATTATGTATTATCAAATAGCTTCATTATATGCAAAAATACAAAGCACTAAAAAATATAGATTCCTAAAATGTACAAATTTTTTCACATAATTGAAATGACACACAAATTATAAGATACAATTCATAATATTTTGATATATCTATACAAAATATAGCTATTAAATAGATTCTCTTAAATTATATAACTAAATATCACCAACTTTCTTTAGGTATATTTTGGAAATTAATGTACTTATTAATCTATAATCTTCTAAAAAATATCTATCAGTCCTTAAATCAACAGCTTCTTCATGTACAAATTTACATATTTATTTTCCACATTGTAAAATATCACATAGTGTGCTAAAATCAACATATTCTAATACTTTAAATTAATAAAAAGAGGGGGGAAATTTATGACTTCAGATAATCATCGCCCGACAGCTAGGATATTAGATATTTTAGAAGCATTAGCTGAATCCGAAAACGGATATACTCTTACAGAAATAGCAGATGCTATTAATGCTCCAAAAAGTAGCATCTTTCCTATAGTTCATACACTTAGTGCTAGAAAATATATTACTATTGACAAGAATACATCCAAATACTCTATAGGGATACGTTCTTACACATTAGGTTCTTCATTCTTTGAAAAAAGAACTATTTTCAATTATGTAATTGAAGAAATGACTAATATAGTTAATTCTTGTTCTGAAACTTGCCAGCTTGGTATACTTGACAACAATGAAGTCCTTTATGTTGGTAAAGTAGATTCGCCAGAACCAATTAGACTTATTTCTTATGTTGGTAAAAAAATACCTGCTAATTGTACAGGTCTTGGAAAAGCTCTTTTATGTGATTTTGATAAGGAAACACTAATAAGTTTATATCCAGATGGTTTAAAAGGCTTTACAGAAAAATCAATTACAGACTTTGATGTTTTATATGAGCAACTTCTTGAAGTTAAAAAAACACAAATAGCTTCAGAATGTGAAGAATCAATGCAACATCTAAAATGTCTTGCTGTACCAATAAGAAAAAATGGATGTATAAGAGCTGCTGTTAGTGTAACACTACCATTATTTAGAGCTAATGAAGAAAAAATAGAACTGATAAAAGAATTACTTTTAAATGCTCAGAAAAATATTCAATCTATGATGGAAGAACGCAATGAAGATATTATAATAAATTAAGTTAATATTTCACAGATACGATATATTGAAAATTGTAATAATTAAAGATTCTATTTTAAACTGGCATATTTATTTGATTTATACAATAAAAAACAAAGCTACTGATTTAACTACAGTAGCTTTGTTTTTTTATGATAGTTTTTATTTTTTTGTTGACATGATAAAAATACTATGTTAAATTCTAATCATAATCGTATTTACGAATTAAGTTCTTATATAAGAACTCATATATCTGTATTAATCTAAGGCATAATTATATGATAAACAAGCTAAAGAAAGATTATTAGATATACATTTCTTATATAAAAATCAATTTAAAATAAAAGGAGATTTTAGTTATGAGCATTTATTATGTACCACCAATAAATTTACTTGGAAAAGGGTGTCTTAATGAAGCTAAAGATTCAATTAAATCACTGGGAACTAAAAAAGCATTTGTTGTTAGTGATAAATTTCTAGTTTCAAATGGTACTGTAAAAAAAGTAACAGATATTCTATCTCAGATAGGTGTAGATTTTGTTGTTTATGATGAAGTTAAACAAAATCCAACTGTAACTAATGTAAATAAAGGGCTTGAAATATTAAAGTCAGAAAATTGTGATTTTGTTATTACTATAGGAGGAGGTTCTCCACAAGACTGTGGTAAGGCTATTTCTATATTAGCTACTAATGGAGGAGATATTAGAGATTATGAAGGTGTCAACAAAACTTCTAAAAAATGTCTTCCTATTGTAGCCATAACTACTACTGCTGGTACTTCTGCTGAAGTTACAATAAACTATGTTATAACTGATGAAGACAGACATGTAAAAATGATAATGGTTGATACCAATTCATTAGCTACAATGACAGTAAATGACCCAGAATTAATGATTAGTAAACCATCTAATTTAACTGCAGCAACTGGTATGGATGCTTTAACTCATGCTATAGAAGCTGTAGTGGCTAATGGAGCTTATGATGTTACAGATTCAACAGCTTTATATTCTATAAAACAGATATTTAAATACCTTCCAAGAGCTGTTAAAAATGGTAATGACATAGAAGCTAGAGAACAAATGTGTTACGCTTGTTTCTTAAATGGAATTGCATTTAGTAATGCAGGACTTGGTAATGTACATGCCATGGCCCATCAATTAGGAGGTTTATATGATTTACCTCATGGAGTATGTAATGCCATGCTACTTCCAATAGTTGAAGAAGAAAATGCTAAATCTGCTCCTTCTAAATTCCGTCCAATCGCTGAGATTATTGGAATGGATGTACATAATAAGTCAGATAAAGAGTGTGTTGACTTTGTAATAAATAAAATAAAAGCTCTTTCTGAAGAAGTAGGAATCCCAAAATCTTTAAAAGATGTAGGTGTTGATAATCCTAATTTTGAGTTACTTGCAGAAAACTCTATGAAGGATGCATGTGCTGGAGCTAATCCTGTTTTCTTTGACAAGGATAAACTTATAGAATTATTTATGAAAATATCTTAATTATAACAACCTACCCCATAAATTAATTATATATACTTATAAGGGAGTGCCTCAAAATACAATTATTTTATTATTGGCACTCTCTTACTACATCTTTCAAATCATAATTCTTATCAAATACTAACATATACTATTATTAATTAAGAATCTTAGCTCTTAATTAACAAATCAAATATTTTATTAATGAATTATGACTGTTGTTGTATCTGGTATATTATCGTATATCCATTTTGCATTTTCTGTATTCAATCTTATACAACCATGACTAAGAGCTTCACCAAGTCTACCATCTATTATATAGCTACCTGTCGAATCATATAATACCGAATGATAATAATATCCACCTTTAATTCTAGTAGCGTACTTAACCGAATATTCATCTGTCCCAAAAGAAGGTTTTCTTCCACTTATATAAAATGTCCCTGTTATAGTTGGAGTTTCAGGTTTCCCTATAGTACATTGCCACTTATAAAGTTGACCCCAACTTCCATTATCTTTCTTAAAAATATAAGTATATTTATTTCTAAGGTCTGTCACAATTAGATAATCACTCGTGCTTTTAATATTATTTTCGTTAACAAATTTAGTCATATCAGTATAAAAATACTTATAATCTAACTCATTAGGTTTATTTCCATCAGTTGATAAGAAATAATTAAAAACATATCCTATTTTGTCATCATATACAACTTTACTCCAATCCCCATCTATTTCTAAAACTTCGACCCTAGATTTTTCGGGAATTACTGTAATTATATTTGAAGTCGTAGATTTGTCTTCTCTTAAATTTAAGTTACTCCAAGTATATTCGCTTACTGATACTAAGTCCTTATATACATACCCTTCTTGAGAATTATACATTACTTTAATCCATTCATCTTCTTCATCTAATACCTCCATTTTTGCTCCTTGAGGTATTACAGTTATAATACTTGAATTTGTAGATTTGCCGGACCTCAAATTTACATTTACTAAAGCATATTTATATATAGGTGTTCTATATTTTTTAATATTTATTTTAGTTAGCTTCACACATACCATCCTCTCATATGTCTTTTTACAACATTTTATGAAATTCGATATGTATTCGTTCTCCTATTTTCAAACTTTACTTGTATTACTGATAATATTGCTATATACAGACTGGTTTTTTCTCACTTATATTTATCTATTTATTTAAATTCACAATATTACAATCCTTAATATATTCTTCAATTATACCTCTAGCAATATTAAAATAGCTTATGCATTTATCAACTATAACTGCATCACTACTAACTACTCTATCTAATTTTTCTAATACGACATCTGCATTTTTTACTAGCTCTACCTCAGTTTCAATTCCCCATATTTTAGCATACTCCAGTATCTTATACTTTAAATTTCCTGAATTAGAAACTGGAGAATCTAGATAAAATCTAATTTTTTGTGCATTGTATTTATTTGAAAATTCTCCTATCAACTTTAAGGCTTCTTCTGTTTTATCTATAATCTTATATGTCCCCCTAAGCCCTGCTAAGTCTCTCATATTACCATCACTACCTATTACTAAAGTTCCACCAGATAATGCCACTTCTATAGCTATTATTAAATTAAAACCATCTATATTTATAAGTCCTTCTTTGATTTTATCTAGAGAAAGTTTTTTTGACTGTCTTATTATATTTTTTTCTTCAGTGCATACTGCCCTTTTTAGTGCATCTCTTTGTCTTATGGAAAACTGATACCTATCTCCAACAAAAGTAACAACTGGGTCTATTTTATAATCCCTATTTATTAACCATTCTATTTCTTCCTTAGCCTTTATAAGCCTTACTAGTTCATTACTTGAAAACCATATCTTGTCATTCTCATCAAACCCTCTTTTAGATACTTTATTCATATGATTTCACCTCCCTATTTTAAACATTGCTCTAATATCTTAAGTATGATAAACTTACTCTTTTAAAATATTTTTGATACTATTTTATCCATTTAAGTTATCCAATACTTAAATTATATCGTTTAATTCCAGTTTATAATACAAAATAATAATTTCTATAGTACATTTATAACTTTACAATACAAAAAGGATACTATTAGTAATTTATTATAGTATCCTTTTTATAAAATCTATTTATAATGATAATTTTAGGCTTTATATATTTAAATTTATGATTATACTTCTTTTATCATATTAGGAGATAGAACATCATTAAGAGCTTCTGTCATAGTTGGATGTGCATAAACACGGTCTCTTAAATATGTGTACTCTACTTCTAAATCTATAGCTAATTGAATTAAGTGGATAATCTCACTTGAATCTTCACATATCATAGTAGCTCCAAGTATCTTATTTGATTTTTTATCAATCACAATCTTTATAAAACCATCTGTCTTACCGATTTGCTTAGCTCTTGGAATCGCTTCGACTGGCATCTTTGCTACTAATACTTCATATCCTTTTTCCTTAGCTTGTTTAACATTAAGACCAACTCTTGAAAATGCTGGACTTATAAATATAGAATTTGGTATATTTTTTCTATCACTATTGCTTCTAGTCTTATCTCCAAATAATTGATTAATAATTATACGATAGTCATCTAGTGAAATATAAGTAAATTGTGGACCTCCATTTATATCTCCTATAGCCCATATATGCTCTTTGTTAGTCTTAAGAGTATCTGATACTTTAATAAATCCTCTTTCATTTAATTCTATACCTGCATTTTCTAGTCCTAACCCCTCAGTATTTGCCTTTCTTCCTGTGGCTACAAGTATCATATCGCTTGTTAATTCCTGTAATTTACCTTCTATTTCATACTCTACTATAGCTAAGTTAGAAACTTCTTTAATTTCTTTTATCTTTGTATTATTTATAATTTTTACATTTCTCTTTTCAAGTAGTTTTATTATTTCTTCTGAATCCTCAATATCTTCATTTGGTAAAATACCATTATTAGAATTTAATATTGTAACTTCTGCTCCAAATGAACTGTAAATACCTGCAAACTCTAGACCTATAAAGCCAGCTCCTATGATTGTCATTTTTTTAGGTAGAGTCCTTAGATTCATAAGAGACTCACTATCATATACTACATTCTTATTTTCCACACCTTTAATATTAGGTATAAATGGTCTTGAACCAGTATTAACAAATATCTTGTCTGCCACTAACTCATAAACTTCATTTTCAGTTTTAACTTGAACTGTATTTTCATCAATAAAAGTTCCCATTCCTGTGAATATAGTTACATTATCATTTGAATTTAATTTATTATAGTTAACTTCTCTAAGTTTTGTAATTAAAGTTTCTTTTTTATCTATAGCTTTCTCATATTCAGCTTGAGCTTCTTCCCAAGAACTTATATATTTCGCTTTTACACTGTTTGCCGAGTTCTCTAAACTTTTAGTTGGTATACATGCCATATTTATACATGTTCCACCATACATCTTATTTGATTTTTCTATTAAAGCTACTTTTAAGCCTTTATTTGCTAAATCTCCTGCTAATGTTTTTCCACCTTTTCCAAATCCCATTATTATTGCATCAAATGTTTTTTTCATATAATTTTCAACCCCTTCTTGTATTATTTATACTTTTACTATAACAAGATTATCTAGGTAGTACAATTAGGCACTTTTTTGTAACCTTAAATTGATTTGAATCCTTATATTTAAACATTTTAATCTATTTATTTCTTTGATTCTCAATAAAAGATGCCATAGTCTCTTTATCCATAGCTCCTGGAATATACTGAGTTACATATCCTTCTTTATCAATTATAAACGTAGTTGGAAAAGCATTAATTCCATATTGATACGCTAATGCTCCATCTTCATCAAGTGCAACAGGGAAAGTATACCCTTCTTCTTTTAAGAAGTTAATCACATGTTCTCTTGAACCTTCTCTACCCAAATTAGGTGAAGCTACACCTAAAATTACTACATCTTCATTATTTTTCTTATAGTCTTTGTATAGTTGTTCTATGTGAGGCATTTCTTCTTTACATGGAGGACACCATGTAGCCCAGAAATTCAAAAATACAACTTTACCTTCATAATCACTTAATTTATGTGTCTTACCATATTGGTCTGTTAGAGTAAAATCAATAGACTTTATTCTCTCTTCATCTTTAGCTCCTGATTCATTATTTCCATCATTAGAGTCTTTTTGACCACCAGTATCACTAGAGCTATCTTCTTTATTATTAGGATTTGCTTGTTTATTATCTTCCTGATTACTTTCAATTTTACTATTTTGTGGGATATTAAAATGTTTGCTTATACTCCCAAATCCATTTACCATCATTAATATTCCTGATACTATAAGTATAAGCCCACCTATTTTTTTAATAATTTCCATGTTGGATTTTATCTTGTCTATAGTTTTAAAAAGTTTACTATAAAACATAGATGTAATTATGAATGGCAAAATAAATCCAATAGTATATACTGCTATTAAAAGATTTGCACTAAGGTGATTGGTTGAACTTGAAACCATTACTAATACAGATGCTAGTATTGGTCCAATACAAGGTGTCCACCCAAAACTAAACGTAAAACCTAATATAAAGGCTGTTATTGCTTTCATTTCTTTAAACTTTACATTAAATCTTTTTTCTCTATTCAATATTGAAGATTTAATTATTCCCATGTAAAATAAGCCCATGATAATAATTATAATCCCACCAATGAACATTATTAAATCTTTATTCTCACTAAAGAACATACTCAAAACTCTTACTGATGAACCTAATATAAAAAATGTTGTCGAGATTCCAAGAGCAAAGAATATAGTATTTTTAAATAGAGAACTTCTTATAAAATTTGTCTTTCCTTCTTTTAAACTCTCTACACTACTATTTGATAATATACTCAAATAAATAGGCAAAATTGGCAATATACATGGTGAAAAGAACGACACTATACCTTCTATAAATACTAAAAATAAATTTACATTTTGCAAGCTAAAATTCCTCCTTATTTTATTTCCAATATTAAAATTTTAAGATTTATTTATCACAGTTTAAGTTTTTATTACTCCACATTATCATTTTTTCCATAACAGGAAGTAATAGTAATCCTGACTCACTTAAAAAATAGGTTGACTCTACAATATTATTAACCAACCTTTTTTTCTTAACTATAATCTCTTGTTCAATTAAAAAATCTAATTGTTGAGTTAGCATTTTCTTACTACACTCTGGTATAGCTCTTTGTAACTCTCCAAATCTTTTTTTATCTTTTTGTATTTCCCATATTATTATAGCTACCCATTTTTTACCTAATATACTAGATAAAGCCTCTACTGGACAATCATATATCATGTCATCTATATTGTACATTTTACTCTCCTCTTTTCTTTAATATTAAATAAATTGTTATAACAGTATGTGTTTATAGGTATTATGTATACTTCTAACCTTATTTAATTAAAATTTTTATTGTATATCTCCCTAAAACAAATTATTTTAAGTTTCATGTAATTAATATATCAGTTTTATATACATATCACAATTGGTCACTTTTTTGTAACTACATAGAACTTAGCATAAAATCAAATTGAATAATTGTTATTGAAGTATATACCCTAATTCATTTCATTAAAATTTTGTCGATTCTAAACTGCATATAAAATTACTCTAATATAATAGTTCTTTGTATAAACAACTTATCCTGTTAAACTATTTTTCTACTTTAACAAACTTTATACAAAATACTAGACTTATATATTAATATTTACCCAAATTTATGCAAATTAAAAAGTCTGACCGATTGCTGTCAGTCAGACTTTAAAATAATAAACTTATTTTTCACTTATAAATCTAATAATATTGAAATAACATCAAAAGGTGCTATTTCATACACTTGTTGTTCTTGTAATTCTTCTATTGCATTTACTATTTTCCCGTTTCTACTTTTAAATATTTGTTCATCTAATATCATTTTCTTACTAGTTGGATTTTCCAATCTTATTACAAATTTTTCTTTACTATAGTAAGAAAGGTAACATGCTGACACAAGATAGTTCTCTGGTAAAGATATTATTTCCAATTCTCTACTTACAGATTTTTCAATGATAGATTTTTGAATCTTATTATCTATACGATACAAAAAGAAATTGTAATCCTGTAATTGATAATTTACACATTCCTGTAGATAATTGTGAGTTAAACTTGCAACTTCTAATTCATCAAATGGTTTAGAATTCATGTATACTGCAAATGAAAACTCTACCTCTTTAAGAATTTGGGCTTTATCAGTTTTAATTCTTATATGACCTTTTTTAGTCGTATCACCAGAAGCACGTCCTGGTCTATATAATAAGTCAGGCTTCCCTAATTCATCTGTAGTAGCAAGTAAAGTCAGTGCAATTTCATCTTCGATATGTTGATATTCTTTTATTCCTCTAGTAAATACAGTACAACTTCTATTTTGATTTGTTAGTGTAATATTACTTTCTAAAGGCTCTAAATCTATAGGCATCTCATTATAAATTTTTTCCCAGTTGTCAACAACTCCATTTTCTCTTGTTATATATCCAAATGGTAATGATGCTATATTTTTGTTATCCTTTATATCAGTTTTTAGATGAACACGTAATCTATGATTGTGTATTGTATTATCAACATAAAGTTTTACTTCTATTAATGGGCTTTCCTTTACTAAAGTAATACTAGCTTTTACACTTAATTTTCCATTAAGGTTTTTATTTTTCCTATCTTCTAATGTAAGTGGTAGTAAAGTGATACCTTCAACCATTATTTTTTCATATCCTATAACTTTTTCTGTAGATACTTTATTAAATGAAAGTTTGATATCTTCATCATCTTTTAATGGAGAAAAATCATAAGTATCTCCTGCATTTCCACTGTCTCTTAATGTTAAAAAATTTGATATATAAGTGCCATCTTTAAGCTGTAAATTTAAGCTTCCATCTTCATACATTATTTTATAATTATCATTAGATATAAATGTATCATTAGATTCATTAAGTACCAACATTTCCTTATCACTTGATTCAAAACTAAAAACCTTATATCCAAGTGCAGGAAGCTGTATATTTATTCTTATTTTTAATATATAATAACCTGGCTCTTCAATAAATATATTACCAGCAGGTGTCTCTTCTAATATATTTTCTCTCGATTTAACATAAGTTTCTTCAATTATAGTGGCATCTAAATTATCTTTAAAACAAATATTTTTACTATCACTTACAACCTGTATCTCTTTATATCCATTAAAACTTTTAGCTTCTGTATTAAATATTAAAATATCATTTTTAGATAATTTAAGCGCTTCCGAAATTTTTTTAACAATAGTATTTTCAATACTATCACATATTTCGTTTGCTTCTCTTATACGATGAAGAATATCCTCTGTCACAGTATCAGTTACACATCCAGCCAAACTATCATGTGCTTGTCCTTCTAAAAGTTTTTTCCATGTATTTATCAATAACTGATTGCTTATTTCAATCTTACTCTTTTTGGCAATTACTAATAGTGGTTCTATCCTTTTAATCAACTTATTTTCTAGTTTATCACAGGCTAATTTTATATCCATTCTACTAGAACCAATTGATTTATGTATTCTCGCAAGTACTGGCTCTCTAAATTCACCCCTATAACTTTCTAGTGACTCTATAGATTTTACATACTTCAAAAACTCTTGATATGAGCTTGTTATATATGAATATTTTCCTATATCATTAATCTCTTTAACTTTGTTTTTAAAATCACCGATTATATTCAATTGGTCATTTCCTGAAGGTATTAGTACTTCATCTACATCACTATAAGATTTGATAAAATCAATTGCAGGGTCTAAACGTCCATTTACATACTTTGATGAAGGTTCTAAAAGCATACCTGTTCCATATCCATGTGGCATATTTACAGCATATATATAACTTTCACCATTTAGACTTTTCCACTTAAAGTATGGTGATTGAACCTGTTTACCAAGATGTATCCCTCTCCAAAAGAATATATTGTCAAGACCTACATGTTTTAATAAGACAGGCATTTGTGCATTAAATCCAAATGTATCTGGCAAATATCCAATTCTCATATACTTACCATATTTTTTACTTTCAAAAATACCAATCATTAAATTTCTTAAAATAGACTCTCCTCTAGCAAAGAATGCATCTGTTTGAGTAAACCATGGTCCAATATGCAGTCTATCTTCCTTTATTAGCTTTTTGATGATTTCTATTTTTTCTCTATGTAGTTGTACATAGTCATCCAAAATAGAAAGTTGGCCATCAAGTACAAAACTTACATCTGTATTACGTTCTAGTTCATCAATTATATCTGTAAATAGTTGTTCACTAAGTACTAATGCATCCCCAGAAGTAAAATACCATTCTCTATCCCAGTGTGTATGATTAACAATATGTGCTTTTATCATTTAATCTCCTCTGTTCCTTGTCTTTTATATTTAAATCCAAAACTAATATTTAATACCTTATCTAGCATAAGATTTATATTGAATTTTAAGATTCCCACTCTGCTTCATCAAAATCATCTTCTTCAAATTCATCATCTTCAATTACTGGATTTCCACGTAATACTATAACTAGACCAGCCACAATTGCTGTTCCAACTGCTATTGATAATATATACATTGGCCAGTTCTCTACTGTAAACCACCCGTAAAATCCACTAATTGGAGTTGCATTTACTGAACCTAGACCAACTGCCATAGCTGAAGCAATTGCTGTTCCAATTACACATGAAGGGATTACTTTTAATGGAGATTCTACTGCAAAAGGAATAGCCCCTTCACTTACTCCAATTAGCCCCATTATAAGAGATGATTTACCTGCTTCACGTAACTGCTTATTATACTTCTGTTTTGCTAATATAGTAGCAAGGCCCAATCCTAATGGTGGTATAACAATTCCCACCATTGCAGCAGTATTAGGTGCATAAATTCCACTTGTTAATAATGCAAGTGATGTTGTTAAAGCTGCTTTATTAACTGGTCCTCCTAAGTCAACTGCCATCATAGCTCCAATAATAGCTGCCATTAATATCTGATTTGTACCTGATAATCCATTTAACCAATTTTCTAATCCAGTATTTAATGTAGCAAAAGGAATACCTATCACATAATTGATTAATACAACAGTGATTAACGTACCAAATACTGGTACTATGAATATTGGTACTATTGAAGCTGCTGATTTTGGTAGTTTAACATGATTTTTAATAAATAAACATGTATATCCTGCTATTAAACCAACTGCTAAAGCTCCTAAAAATCCTGCTCCTATATCCTTAGCAATCATACCTCCAACAAGACCTGGTACAATGGCTAATTTGTCAGCTATAGAAAATCCTATAAATGCAGCAATTACAGGAAACATTAATCCTAAGGCAGTGCCTCCAAAACCATCTAAATCATGCAATAGTCTAACAATACTACTAGCACTTTCTGCATATTTAGCATCCCATATATCTGGTATGTTATAGAAAGAACCTCCCACACGAGATATTGCCATTATCATAGCACCTGCAATTACCAATGGAATCATATATGAAATTCCTGTTAAGACATGCTTTTTTAACTCAGAGACTATCTTTTTTAACATTATATTTCCCTCCACTTATTTATTGTCAATTAACTTTAGTGCATCATTTATTACTTTTTCTGCATCCTTTATAGGTGTATTAACTGGTACTTCTAATATTTCTTTCCCTTCAAAACGTTCAGCATTTCTAACTTTAGTGTCTACTGCAAATATTACTACTTCTGCAATTTGTGCATCCTTTTCAGTTAATTCATTATCTATCCCTGTAGCTCCTTGTGTTTCAACTTTTATAAGGTGTCCCATTTTTTTTGAAGCTTTCTTTAATGCTTGTGCTGCCATATATGTATGTGCAACTCCTGTCGCACATGCTGTTACTGCTATGATTTTTCTTTTCATCTCTACATATCTCCTTCATTAAATATATTAATTATTTCTTGTTCTGAATTAGCTAATTTTAGTGCATCCACATTGTCATCATCCATAAGCTTAGTGGCCAATTTAGATAATAATACAAGATGATTACTATCCTTATCAATATCACTTATAGCCAGTAAGAAAATACTATCTACTGGTTTTTCATCTAAAGCGTCCCACTCAATCTTATTTTTAGTTCTTGCAAATACTATAGAAGATTGCTTGACAGCATTGCTTTTCCCATGAGGAATAGCAATCCCATTACCAATACCTGTAGTTGCATGTTCTTCTCTTTCTAAAACAGACTTAACATATTCTTCTTTGTTATCTACAATTCCATTTTTAACAAATATGCTACTCAATTCTTTTATTGTTTCCTCTTTTGTAGTTGTAGCAAGATTAAAAACAATTTGCTCTTTTTTTAATACATCTGATATTTTCACTATATATTCTCCTCCATTAGCAAATCGTACACTTCTTTTGGTGAAGTTGCACTTAATATGTCATCTATATTTTTTTTATTGTCAATGAAGTCATAAAAAACTTCATATATTTCATCAAGCTCTAAGTTTTTGTCATTTTCTAATGAAATAAAGAAAATAACTTCTACCTTTTCATTTCCCCATGTAATAGGATTTTTTAAAGTTGCAACAGATATATTAGATTTTTTAATATAACTAGGATTAGCATGAGGTGTAGCTATAGATTGAAAAGAGGTGTAAGATAAACTTTCTCTCTCAATTGCACTCTCAGCGATTCCATCTCTTGCAAAACCTTTTTTTATCAAATTATCTGTTATACATTTAATTACATCTTCATAATTTAAAGCTTCAATATTTAATAGAATATTTTCTTTAAAGATTAGGTTTTTAAAAGATTTATATTTTTTAGAAGTATTCCCTGAAACATTTTGTATATTTTTTTCCAATGTTCTTATATCACTTTCATTTAAAATAGGGCTAACTATTATTGTAGGAATCGTCTCTAACTCTAAATAAATAGTACTTATCACCAAATCTGCATCAATTTTACTAGATACTAATTCTTGTACAGAAAGTATCTTTTCAATTTTTATCATAGGAAAGTATTTTTTTATCCTTGCAGATAATAATCTGGATGAACCTAGACCTGTACTACATACTAGAACAACTCTAACATTTTGTGGAAGTTCTTTCATTCTTTCCCTAAAAGCTTCAAAATGTAGCGCTATATAAGCACATTCATCATCATTTATCCTAATATCATATATAAATTCAATTACCTTCTTTAAATCCAAAGCCTGTTCAAATGATAAAGAAAAGTTTTGCTTTATTGTATTTACATATGGATTTTTAATACTAAGACCGTATTTCAATCTATTTATTGATGAATGTACATGTGAAGTTAGTCCATCAATCAAATCTTTGTCGTAAGCTGTCTCATACAATGTATTTTTAATAATTTCTCGAAGATTTGAGATATTATTTGTATTTGTCTCATAGTGATTATCTGACGTATCTTTTAGTTCAGTAGTATCTCTATGTTGGTCAGATGCTACTAGATGTAAATTTATATATCCAATTTCAGATTTTGGCAATAGTATAGAAAACTTTTGCTCTAATTGTTTTGCTAAATAAGTTGTATTTGACATTTGATTATTTTCAATATTACCAACATACAAGCTTTCTTCTATATACTCACCTTTTCTAATTCTCTCTACAGCTATGGCTAAATGGATAACTAATGACTGAAATTCATAATCAGAAAACTCAAAATTTCTTTCTCTGCTGAAATTCCTAAGAATGTCAATGATTATAGATAAATCATCTTCAGAAAAAATACCATTTACATCTGCTTGTATTTTTTCAAAGGCCTGATAAAAGCTTTCTTGTTCTTGCTTAATATACCAGTTTCTGCTCCAAAATTTATGTATAAACTTAGCAGTAAGTTGCCTTTTATCTCTTTCACTTATATCCAATTTTATTCCTTTACTAGGTTTTTTATATATAGATACTCCTTCATTTTTTAGCAATTTTTCAACCTCAGCTAAATCTCTTTCAATAGTTCCACGACTTATATATAATTCGTCAGAGATTTGTTGTATAGTGATATAATCATTACTTTTCAACAATATTGAATATATATATATTACTCTCTCCTCTCTAGTTGTAGGAATTTGACTTCCTTTATTATCTAGGTAAGGAAGTATTTTTTTCAAATCTCCATCAATATAAACACCTATTTTAGGTTTTCTCACTAAAGAAAGACCTATCTTTTTGAGCACTGCTTCTACTTCTTTAAGAGATTTTGAAACTGTTTTTTCTGAGACATCTAAATCATCTGCTATTTCTTTGACAGTTGTATGACCTTCTTTTAATAAAAACTTTATTATTCTAATTTCACGATTTTGAATCATATCAGTTAACATTTTCAAATTTACTCCTTCCCTTTGTTTTTATTTTAATGGAAAATGTTTTTCTAAAAAACTACTAATATTTCCTTATTAAATACGGTAATTTTGATGTATTGAATACTTTAATTTTAGATGATAAATTAAAAACTGTCTAAATTTAATATGAAAGGAAATAACCTAATGCTGACAATAATTATTGCTTTGCTTCCTGTAATGGGATGGGGATTGATGCCTATAGTTGCGAATCTTAAAAAAAGTTCTCCTTATGAACAACTTTTAGGTACATCTATAAGTGCGTTTATATTTTCCACTATAATAACTTTGGTTATGCATCCTGAGATTACATTTTTTTCATTCTTTGTAAGTATGATTTCTGGGATATTCTGGAGTTTAGGACAACTAATGCAGTTTAAAGCAATTCAAATTACTAGTGTATCTAAAGTAATGCCAATTTCAAATGGTTCACAATTGACTTTTACAACACTATTAGCTGTACTCTTATTTAATGAGTGGACTAGTTCTAAAATGTTCTTGATTGGTTCTTCATCGATATTATGTATAGTACTTGGCATACTTCTTACAAACTATCAAACAAAAAAATCTACTGACAACAATATGTTAAAATGTGTAGGAGTTGTATTATTATCTTCTTTATTTTTAGCATTATATGTTGTAACTAATCAAATATTTTCAATCGAAGGATATAGAATTATATTACCTCAATCTGTGGGTATGTTGATAACTTCATTTATTATTGTGAAGTATTTTTCTAAAGAAATTGTATATAAGGAAAATGTTTTATTTAATTTAATTACTGGAGTACTATGGTCAATAGCAAATTTAGGTATGTTTATAACAACTAATACATTTGGGGTTACAATAAGTTTTTCTATTTCCCAAAGTTGTGTGATAGTAGCCACTTTAGGAGGTATTATATTCTTTAAAGAGAAGAAAAATAAAAAAGAATGGTTTTCTATTTTTCTTGGCATAATATTAATCATGTCTGGTGTCCTTATGCTGAGTATTATAAAATAACTATTTATTTGTTTGAACAATTTTATTTATATATTTAGAGTTAATTGTATTATTAAAAATTAATTATACAATTAAAGCCTGTAAATTTAGTTTTTAAAATTTACAGGCTACTATAATTCTATTTAATCTTAAGTTTTTCATCTTCAACAAGTTTATTTGCAACCCACTCTGTGACTTGACCTGTTATTTTAATACAGTGTTCTTTTCTTTCAGGAGACATAAAGTTATCACCATCCCACTTCTTTGTAATAACTCTACAACATGTTGCACCATACTCTTTCTTAATATAATCATGTAAATCCTTAGCATATTCAAACATCTTTGGATTCATAGTTTCACCATGAACTCTTCCATATACAATACCTAAAGCCATTTCACCTCCAGATATTGCTCCACAAAGACATTGTGCTTTTCCAAGTCCTATTGGAAATCCTGATGCTAACTTAGTTATCTCGGGGCTCAAAGGTTGTCCTAAAGCATCATTTATTGTTTGAAGAACTGCTTCAGAACAAAAAAACTCTCCTTTTCTAAAGTATTCTTCTGCTATTGCTCTAACCTCTTTTACATATTCCTCTTTTGTTTTCATTCGTTTATCCTCCAATAAAATTAAGCTAAATTAAATCTCTAAAATTAATATCACTTTCATCCATTGATATTAATCTCTTTACTAAATACGTATATTTAATAATTTTTATTTAGCTTTAGATGTAGTTTCTGATTTACTAAGATACATAATAAATAAAACTAAAACATACAAAATAATCACTGTAGCTATTATCTCTTCTAGTTTAGAAACATATAAAATCCAACTTACAGGATGGCCTGATTTAGTTAGATAACCATTCATTAGTTTCATACCCATTGCACTTATTGCCATAGGGAATGTAAATGCAGCAAAACTTGGATAAAAAGGCAATCTTAATAATTTTGGTAAATACCCCAAAACTATAATATAAAATACAATCGAAAGTATAAATAACAAGTATAATATTACACTATTCTTATCTGAAAAAGAATTAATATATCCAGACAATAGTAATGACCCTGGTGCAGCTAATATAGCTATACTTGGTAAAGATGGTTCAGGCATTTCCTTGATTATCCACACTCTTTTTAAAACTACTGGTATAAGAACTATATAAGATATAAATCCTATCCAAAAAGCAACTTTACCTATTAAAAACTGATTAAATGCTGGTGCTGTAACACTTGCTGCAACTATCCCGACATAGACTATATACCAAGATGGAAATACTGCTTTTATTGAAAATTTAACTAAGAATTTCTTACTAAATAAGATTATCAACACAATATGACCTACAACTCCGATGCTCCAAATTACAATACCTAATTCTAAAGATAATGGTTTTACATATGTAGCAAATATCATCGTTGCCATTGTTATAGTTGGAAATGTACTTGATATTAAGGGGTTTTCTAATTGCTCTTTAACACCCTTTTTTAGTAATACTATTTTTACTATGTAAATTGCATATAAAACAAATCCTATAAATCCAATTACATTACGTAATGATTCACTATAAGATTGTAATAAGTTACCTAAAGTAAATATTGATAAAATCAGACTTGCAATAGGTATAGGATATTTTTTTAAAAAATTCAAATTCTACCTCCTTTGTTACTAAGTTATTTGTATTTTTAATTATATCAAAAAAATGGTCAAGTTGACATATTGCGACCATTTTTCTTATATAGAAAATATCTATTAAGTTTAATTTCATTATTATAAGTATCTATATACTTAATATATTAAGGCGATTGGTTTATTTATTTAATATCTAGTAGACTTATTTCTGGTTTGCATATTTTAATGACCATGGACAACTCATCATACATTTCAATACACAAAAACACTTTGAAATATCAATAAGAGACTCTCTTTTACCTGGCAAAGCCCACTCATTTCCATGTATAGCTTTTGCAGGACAGTTTTCTACACAAATATTACAATCTGAACACTTCGAATCCATTAAAGGATATCTTTCAACAGAAATTGGAGCATCTGTAAGCACAGTACACATGCTAAAAGCACAACCATATTCCTCAGTTACAAACAAATTATTTTTTCCCATAAATCCAAGACCACTAATATTTGCTATTGTCTTATGTGGTAAAGTACTAATACCTGATTGCATTGTTGGATTAATATAACCCTTTTCAGAATATCCATGTTCTAGATTATTTTTTTCTGATTGAGAATAAGCTTTATAACCTTTATCTTGAATATATTTTGAAATCCAATCAGCTAACTCTTCTACTTTCTCCTCTTTTTCTAAGAAATCATCACTATCTGTAGGTAAGTTATTATATATATCTGTAACGAATTTTTTTGATAATCCTATACAAAATAAAATTGCTTTAGAAAAACCATGTGTTTGACTTGCTGGAAATTCAGATATATCAATAAAACGAACAATATCTACACCTTTACTGTGTAAAATACATTTCAATTCATTATTCATATTTAACTCCTTCCAGAATTAACAAAGTAAAAATAATATTATATATTGGTAGACTTTTCCATTAGCATTATGTTAACCAGTACTTTGTACATTCTTTATTTCTACTCATAAAACCATATTCAATTAAATATCTTCTAATTGTTGCAAAATCATTATATATAGATTTTAAAATCTGATTGACTTCCTTTTCTGAATATTGCTTACCATACTCAAATTTTTCCAAAATCTTAGATAAAATTACAACTTTTTTCTTTTCCTTTGAGGAAAATACTTTTAATTTTAGAGGATTCATACTTTCAAAGGAAGTCTCTAAAATGTGTTTTCTCTCCTCTTCAGTTACTACATATCTTTCGTCAACCATTTTAGCATGTTCATGGATTGGTATTATGGTACTACCTTTATTAGATTTTTCTTCAAATACAGACTCATATAATGCTAAATACAGTTTTGCCTGTTTTGCTTTTTCTCTAAACATAAATTTTTGATGACGAATAGTAGATGTAGATACTTCAACCTTTTTTGCAATTTCCTTATCCGGTAAACCACTAATAAATAATTGAAATAATTGTTTTTGATTTTCAGTCAGTGTGTTATATTTTGAATCACCATTAATCATTTTTTCTAAATAATCACTGTGCTCTAATTCCATATGCAATTCAATAGCCTTTGAAGCTTCAAAGAATCTATCACCTATTCTGTATATTTCTCCCACTTCATATGTTTTTGCACATGTAATGCAAATATAACAATTTAACTCATCATTAAATACATAACCTTGTTTAATATCATTGATAGAAAGATTTTCAATTTTCATATGTATATCTCCATTCCATAGTTTATGTTTTGCATAGATATATTATATTAAAGTTTATTTATATAGTCAACATTTTCATTTTTTGTTTATGAAATTCGTTTATTTATTAATTTGAAATTAGAATATAAAAAAAGAAATTCCTCAATTAATAATTAAAGAATTTCTTTTTATCCAACAAACCTATGTGATTAATCTTATAAAATATAAATTTATAGATACTAATCCTATATTTTAGTTTTTTATTTAAACTCAATTATAGTGTCTTTTCCACCTTCAACACTATTACCTACATTATATGTATTCATATTGTACTCTGAATAATTAGTTATTGTAACTGGAGTAATAAGTGATATACCCTTTGATTCAATCAAAGAACGGTTAATCTTCAACATTGGTGTTCCTTCTTTGACCTGTTCACCCACACTTACTAACGCTTCAAACCCTTCGCCTTTTAGATTTACCGTATCTAGACCAACATGAATAAGAAGCTCCATTCCATTTTCTAATTCTATTACAAATGCATGTTTAGTTTCTGCTATTACTGCTATCTTTCCATTAAGTGGCGCATAAACAATGTCTCCTGTAGAATCTATAGCTACACCTTCTCCCATAAGTTTTTGAGAAAATACAGCATCTGGAATTTTAGATAATTCTATTACTTTCCCTGATATGGGCGACTTTATTGATTTCTTTTTAAACATTTTGAACATAAAACATACTCTCCTTCTTTACTTTTAACCATTATTAGCTGCTTTTAGTTTCTTACCTAGACTTCCTCCTGGATGGTATTTATAAAAATCAGCTGAATCAAAATTACTATTTTTAGATAATGCACATGCAATAGAATCTCCTAAAACTAAAGTAATCGTAGATGATGTTGTTGGTGCTAAATTTAAGTGGTCTGCTTCATCCTTTGCTGGATATATTAAAGCATAATCACACTCTGTTGCCAATACTGAATTTCTATTTGAAGTAAATGCAATTGTTTTAGAACCAATTGCTTTAACATACTTTATACAATTCACTACTTCCATAGAATTTCCACTATTTGAGATTAGAATTGTAATATCTTTGCTTTCAATCATTCCCAAATCTCCATGTACTGCCTCTGTTGCATGTACAAAAAAGCTTGGTGTCCCAGTACTGGCAAATGTAGCTGCCAATTTCTTACCTATATGTGCAGATTTACCTACACCCATAAAAATCACTTTACCTTCACAGTTGGCAATTTCATTAACTATACTTTCATATTCAATACCTGCTTCATCTATTAAACATTTTATGGCATTCATTTCAGTAGTCATAACATCAACCATTGTTTTTAAATAGCTCATAACTATCTCCCTTTCTATATTAAATATTTTTTGCAATATAATCTATAGTTTTTTTAATTCTATTTAAACCATCTTCAAGTTTCTCCCTTGAACAGGCTACATTTAATCGTAAATAAAATTCACTTTCTTCACCATATACATTTCCTGACATAATAGCTACTTCTCCAATATCCATCAATAACTTTTGAAATATCTCACTACTTACCTTAAGGTCAGAAAAATCTATCCAAGCAAAATAACAACCTTCTGGCATAACCAACTTTAATGGCTCTAAATTATCCTTTATATACTTAATTGTATATTCAAGATTATCTTTAAGATATTTTAATAATTCATCCAACCAATATTCACAATCATTATAACAAACCATTGTTGCTAGTATTGCCAGTATTGCAGGTGAGTTTACAAAATCACGATATCTAGTGATATTTTCAAATTTATTTCTCGTACTTTCATTTGGTATAATCACATATGACCCAGTCAATGCTGGTATATTAAAAGACTTCGATGCTGATGTACAAATAAATATAGAATCTAAATAGCTTTCTGCAACCTTTAAAATAGGAGTCATTCTATTATCATACACAATATCCATATGTATATCATCTGATATTATCTTTACATTATTGTCTTTACAAATACCTATCATCTTAGCAAGTTCTAACTCACTCCACACTCTTCCAGTTGGATTATGTGGATTACATAAAATAAATATCTTAGATTCTTTGCACTTTTTCTCGAAATCATCAAAATCAATCAAATAGAATCCATCTTCATTTACAAGAGGTGATTTTATAATATTACGATTATTATTTGCTATAACATCATAAAAAGCATTATATGCAGGAGTATTTATCAAAATTCCATCTCCCTCATCACTGAATAGCTCAATAAGTTTACTAATTGAGTACATTACACTAGGACTGTAGTATATCCAATTACCATCAATATTACAATTAAACCTTTTAGTATACCAGTTTGTAACTGAATCTCTAAAATCCTCATGTTTCCATCTACTGTATCCCAAAACTCTATGATTCAATCTTTCCTGCAAAACTTCTGTTATTTCATATGGAAACTCTAAATCCATATCTGATATTGTAAAAGGAAGTAATCCCTTTTTTCCAAATCTATCTTCTACATAATCCCATTGGGTACAATATGTACCCAATCGGTCTATTTTTTTATCAAAGTTAATCATTACATGCCTCCAAATGACCTTCCATAGCCTTATCCATTTGCTTTCTTAAAGAGTACACTTGAGTTCCTATAATCACTTGTATTGTGTGCTCGTCCAATTTAACAACTGCTATACCACCAGCTTCTTTAATTGCATCCTCATTTATCAATGATACATCTTCTAATTTTAAACGTAATCTAGTTACACAATTGTCTAATGATAATATATTAGATTGCCCACCTAACGCAGCTATCATCTGTTGTCCTTTATATGTAGATAAATTTTTAAAATCTGAACCATTTCCTTCAGATACTTTTAGCTCTTTATCCTCACGTCCTGGAGTCTTTATATTAAACTTAATAATTGCCCACTTAAATACAAAATAGTATATTGCAAAGTATAAAGCTGCTACTAATACTGCTATTGGCCATCCTGTAGCTGTTCCTCTTAACACACCAAAACTTATGAATGCAATTAAATCTCCTGTGAATCCCATTAATACACCTAAGTATGGAAGTACCATGTTTGCTAAACCATTCATAAATGTATGGAAAGCAAATAATGCTGGTGAGATAAATAAGAATAAGAATTCTATTGGCTCACTTATACCACCTATAATAACTGTCAACACTCCTGATATTAAAAGCCCCTTAAGTGCTTTTCTATTTTCTGGTTTTGCTGTACGATATATAGCTAATGCAGCACCAGCTAATCCATATTGAATCATTAATTTACCTTGTTCCATTTTGCCAGCTAAATCAAGAGGTATAATCTGATTATTCTCTACATATGCCATAAACATATTCAATGTACCAAAGTATGTTTCTCCATCAATAACAGCAGTTCCACCTATTGGTGTAAAACGGAATACAGATGTTACAAGATGATTTAATCCAAATGGAATTGTAACTCTTTCTGCCACTGCGTATGAGAAATATCCCAATGGCCCAGCTGAAGAAATCCATTTTCCTAAATTTTGGAATGCATTGAAAAATGGTGGCCAAACAATAGGTATTAATAATCCGACAATACTCATAACTATTAAACTCACAATTGGAACTAGTCTTGGCCCACTGTAGAATCCTAAGGATTCTGGCATTTTTAAATTACTAACTTTATCATATATTGCATAAACAATTAGACCTGCCACAATACCACCTAAAACACTTGTATTATATGTTTGTATTCCCATAATCATAGCTTGACCATTAGTTGACATTTGGTCTACTGGTACTAATAAATCAGCTCTTGTTAAATAAAAATTCGTACCTATATGCATTGCTATAAATCCTACTAGACCTGAAAAAGCTCCAAACTCTTTTTCTTTTTTTAATAATCCCAATGGAATTGCCATTGCAAATAATGCTCCCAAATTATTAAATGCAAATAATCCTATTGTCAGCATGAAATTTAAAATCATGTTGACATATTCATTTCCTAAAAACGGAACCATGGCAATCATCTTAGGGTCTGTAAAACCTGCACCAAGTCCTAACATCATCCCTGAAACACTAAGTAGTGCTATTGGGAACATAAACGTTTTTCCTAACATTTGGAAGAAGTTCCATAAACCTAACTTATTTTTTTTCATAATTTTACCCTCCTATTTTTATCTAAAAACATAATCAAATTTATAGAAAAACCTAAATCAAAAAACTCAATCCAATAATTAAGTTCAATGATTTAGGTTTTGCCTGCTCAATCAGTTACAATCCTAAAATTCACTGTCTATATTTAATAAAAAAACCTAAATCAAAAAACTTAACCTAATAGTTAAATTCAATGATTTAGGTTTTGCCTGCTTAACCAGTTACAATCCTAAAACTCACTGCTTGTATTTAATAAAAAAACCTAAATCAAAAAACTTAATCTAATAGTTAAGTTCAATGATTTAGGTTTTGCCTGCTTAACCAGTTACAATCCTAAAACTCACTGTCTGTATTTAATAAAAAAGCCTAAATCAAAAAACTTAATCTAATAGTTAAGTTCAATGACTTAGGTTTTGCCTGCTTATCAGTTACAATCCTAACAACCACTGTTTGTTATTTTATTTATGTGAATCATTAGATATAATTCTTCTTCTTTACTAATTTTATATTCAAATCTGTCTAATACCAATGCTGCAATTTCCTCAGTACATATTTTAGGTTTATTATAATTTTTATTCACCAACTTATACATATCTTCAATATCACTATCTTTATAAGTTTCTTTTCTTAGAATCCTTTGAACAAAAAACTTTAAGTGAGTTATAAGTCTAGTGTAATTTAGTGAATTTACATCTAATTTAAACCCATGTACTTCTTCAATTATCTGAATAACTTGTTTTGAAAACTCTAGTATATTAATACCTTCATCCTTCTGAGAATTCTCCAACCCATTGATTATATGAATAGCTATGTATCCAGCTTCATCTTCAGGCAATTTTATTCCTATCTTTTTTTCAATTTCATCAATTGCCCATAATCCAAATTCAAATTCTTCTCTATAAAGTTGTTTTGTCTCATTCAATATTAAGTTTGGTAATTTTATACCTTGTTTTTCTCTTTGGACAGCGAATTCTATGTGACTAGTTAAGGCTAATATTATTGAATCATTCACTTGAGTATTTAAAACTTCATTAGCCTTTTCTATAATTTCTTCTGAAATTTTAAAGTATTCAATAGAGGTCTTGTTAAGTATTTGATTGTATTTGTCTTTTTGATTATCTTGAACAAAATATTTCTTAGAAATCAAATTTTCATCTATCAAATCTCCTACTTTTTTCTTGAATCCAACTCCAGCACCAGTAATAATTATTTCTGTGCCATCTTCTAGGGAGCTTACTACTACATTGTTATTAAATATTTTTTTTATATTCACTATAAATCCCCTCTAAAAAAAATCTCTCATCACAATTACATAGTATATTATATTTAATTTAATGTCAATATTTAAAATTTCATTTTCGAATATATTTTGCATTTTCCCCTATAATACTACAATAACAAAATATTTTAAATCCTCTTAATTAAATTGTCATATTTTATCGTTTTTTTATTTAAATATATTCAAGTATTTCTTTTGTGTATTCAATTAATTAAAATTACTCTATATTTTATCTTCTAAAACTAACTTTTAATTGTTTTCCAGTATTTTCAAGTATTTTAATTTAAAAAATATATGTATTTATTGAAATTCAGATTATAGTGTATTGCTAATCTTTTCTCAAATATATATGTATTAAATAATATAACTTTTAATTTTCATAAATTAGACTATATTTTTTATAATATATTTTATAATTTTATTTATATTATATTTTTTGTTTTTCTGTTAAATTATAGTACTTGTTTATCTCCTATAACTTTAAAAATACTTTTTTTAATTATTTACAATGCATTTTCATTCCTTTTATTTAGCTACATCTTTACTATTTTTATAAGATTACTATTCATGTCTATTACTATCTTCAATAAATATTTAACATTTTATGTAAAATTTATAAAAAAATGTATATAAATTTAAATAAGTGACTATACTAAAAACATGATACGGATAACCAATAAGTTCAACCTATCTCCCCCAAAATAGAATGAGTTACAGTTTCCCCCAACTGTAGCTCATTTTCGTGTAATTTAATAGTTTAATCTATCTCATTATCTCTACTTTTTATAAACATTAATTTTCCATTATTTATTCCCCATAACTCATCAGCATATAAAGCAATTCTATCCAAAGTTACATCTATTATCAAACATTTACTTAATAAAGAATAATTAACAAAACCTCTTCTAAAAACATAACATATATTAAACAAGCTCTTGATTAAAACTTAAGCTTGTTTAATAAAAAATAAAATAGTTTATTAGATAAGGAGTTTTTTTATGCCATTCATGGATTTATCAGAATACATTGAAGGTGCAAATCTTAAAGTTAAAACTAAAAATGGTGAAACTGTTAAAAGAATATATTTTAACAACTCTGCTACTCCATTAGTTTTAAAAAACGTGGTAGATAATTTAAATTGTGAGATTCCTTGGCTTACTTATATCAATGCTCCAGGAATAATCTCAGAAAAAAACACTTTAGAATATGAGAATGTACGACATACTATTCTCAAGCTTATTGATGGAGATAAAGAAAAAGACTCTGTTATTTATGTGAAAAGTGCTACAGAAGGAATCAACTTATTAGCAGAATTTTTTAAGAAAGAAAATTCAAATAAACTTGTTATTACTACAGCAATGGAGCATATGGCTAATTATCTGCCTTTTAAAGTTAATTTTCCTACAAAGGTTGTTGGAATTACAGAAAAAGGAGAACTTGATTTGTGTCAATTAGAAAATGTGCTTAAAAATAATGCTGGTAATGTATCTCTTGTTACAGTCACAGGTGCTAGTAATGTTACAGGTATAACCACTCCTATATATGAAATAGCAAGAATGGCTCATAAGTATGGTGCCAAGATATTAGTAGATATTGTTCAAGTAATTCAGCACAAACCTTTTTCAATGATGCCATATGAATGTGATGAGCATATAGATTTTATTGTTTTTAGTGGGCATAAATGTTATTCCCCACTAAATGGAGGTGCTCTAGTAGGCCCTAAATCATTCTTTGAAAAATTTACTCCTGCACTATATGGCTCAGGTTCTACCAAGTTTGTATCCGATGACAAAATAATATATGCAAATATCCCACAGCGTTTTGAAGCAGGATATCCAGAATATTTTGGAACTCTTGCAATGGGAAAAGCACTAAATACTTTAAATAAAATTGGTCTAAGCAGAATTTCAAGATATGAAAGAGAATTATTTTTATATACTAAAGAAGAATTGAAGAAAATACCCAACGTGATAATATATGGAGATAAATCAAACAATGTAATTATCCCAAATATATCTTTCAATATAAGTAATATGTATTATAAAGATGTCGCAAAATATCTAGTTAATAACTTTGGAATAGAAACTGGAGCTGGATTAGTAGGAGCAGATATTTATGTACAAAGACTATTAGGTATAAGCCCAAAAGAAGCATACATCAGATTTATGAGGGAAAATCCTGTAGGTCTTGTTAGGATAAGTTTAGGAATGTACAATACTTTTGATGAGATAGATAGATTTATATATGCTATTAAAACTTTGGCTTTTAAATAAGATTTTTCTATTCTTTTTCAGCAATAGATAAAGATTAATCTTATTGCCACATAAAAAATGAACTATATCAAAATACTTTTAATCATCAAAAGAGATACATTTTTTATACAAAATCTATATAATATTCAATGTAAAAAGGTGAATTTATCTACTAGAATTCACCTTTTTACATTGAATTTTTATTTTTAATAACCTTTCCTTTTTCTTTTATATAAATAATATATCATTAGATAAATATAAACAAAAAAACTCACTGTGATGAGTTTTTTGTTTGCATATGAGATTTATTTTAATTACATATATGATTCAACTTTCTTTTTCAAATTATCTTTAGGTATGAATCCTATTAATCTATCTACAGGTTTTCCATCTTTAAATATTATTACAGTTGGTACTGTAGATACTTCAAATTCTTGAGCTAATTCTATACTTTGGTCTATATCCACTTTAAAAAAATTTGCTTTTTCAGCCATCTCATTTCCTAATGCTTCATATACTGGTGATAACATCTTACAAGGTCCACACCAAGTTGCGAAGAAATCTACAACCACTAATCCATCTTTATTTTCTACTTCGTTTATAAATTCATTGTTATTTATTATTTTTGACATAACATATATCTCCTTTATTGTTTTCTTGATATTAATATACTACGACCCATGTAACAGTTCAATTAGTCACTTTTTTGTAACTACTCATTTTTAATGATTTTAATCTTACACCAGGTATAATTGTAATGTTAAATATTTATACTATAAACTTTTATTTTTCACTTAATTATAGTTGACATTTCACTATTTAAGTTATAAAATCTAATTAATAACTACCTATGTAGTTACTAATATTTTATAAAAGGAGTTTACCTATGGATGATATAGTTAATGAGTTACAAAATATAGGATTTACAAAATATGAATCTCAAATATACATAGCATTATTAAAAGAAAATCCTTTAACAGGATACGAGATAAGCAAATTATCAGGTGTCCCACAATCAAAAGTCTATGAAAATATAACAAGACTAATAAACAATAATATAATTATCAATGTTGGAGCTGACCCCATTAAATATGTACCTATAAATCCTAGTGGATTATTAAAAAATAAAAAAGAAGAATTTAATAATTCTATAGACAAACTAAATGATAACTTACAGGTATTAAATAAAGGTAAGAATATAGAATATGTTTTAAATATAAAAGGTGATAAAAATATCTTAAAAAAAGCAACAGAAATGATAAATAATGCAAGTCAAGAGATTATAATTTCTTGCCCCTATGAAGAAATTCTTGAACTAAAAAATGACCTTCTAGTTGCTTGTAAAAAAAATATTAATGTTGAAATACTACTTTTAGAAAATAAAATGCTTGAAGGTCTAAGTAATGTTCATATTCATGGAGGAAATGATACTACACTTGAAAATAAAAAACTTTACAAAGGAATGATTTTAATTGTAGATAACAATGAAATATTGACAGGAAACTTATCTGAAGGAAGTGAAGCTATTTCAATTTGGACAAAAAACTCTAATATTTTATATATTGGAACTCAATACATAAAACATGAAATTTATATTTCAGAAAAAACAAAGGGAGGTTTCAAAAATGAACAAAATTAAGATTAAACAAGTTGATGCTTTTACAACTGTACCTTTTGGTGGAAATCCTGCTGGTGTAGTTACTGATGCATCCAATATTTCTGATGAAATCAAGCAAAATGTGGCTAAAGAAATGAACTTATCAGAAACTGCATTCGTTTCAAAATCAAATGTAGCAGATTTCAAAGTGCAATTCTTTACACCTGGTTTAGAAGTTGATTTATGTGGTCATGCAACAGTAGGAGCTTTTCATGCACTTTTAGAAGAGGGAAAACTTGATACTAATAAAAATATATTTTATCAAGAAACAAAAGCTGGTGTGCTATCTGTAGAACTTAAAGAAATAGATAATGAAAATATATTTATGATGGAGCAAAATTCTCCTGAATTTGTAAATTTAGATAACTACAGAAAAGAACTTGCGAAAATGATAGGTGTAAATGAAGATAGACTTCTTGAATATCCAATTATGAAGGTAAATACTGGACTTTGGTGGCTTATATTTGGATTAAAATCTTTAGATGATTTAAAAAATATTTCTCCAGACTTAAATGAAATCAAAAAATTTAGTGGTGAAAATAACATAATTGGTATAACTCCATTTTGCATAGAGACTATAGATAAAAAATGTGACTATCATTTAAGATCTATTGCACCATATGTTGGAGTTACAGAAGACCCTGTATGTGGAACTGGAAATGCTTGTGTATCATCTTATATAGTACAACATAATATTTTAGAAAAAACTAGTTTTATTGGTGAGGAAGGTAATTTTATAAACAGACCTGGAAAAGTATATGTAAATATAGAAAAGGAAAATAATAATATATCTTCTGTAAAAATTGGAGGAAGTGCTTATACTGTTTTAAGTGGAGAAATTATGTATTAATCCTTTATCTAATTTAATAAAAAAAATACTAGTCAATTAAGACTAGTATTTTTTTATCTATTTTCTAATAAATTTACTCTAATATATATAATAATATCATACTTAAGAGCAAATCTTTTTATTATTAATTAGTTACAAATCAACCTAATACAATATGATTACTGTAGATTAATCTATATAAAATAATAATTATTTATTGATTATTTATCATCCTCAACAAGTTTACTTAATGTCTTATCAGATAAGAATAATAGTATAGCTGCAACAAATAGTATTACTGGAATTACAGTGTATACCTTAATCATATCAAATTTAAGAGTGAATGCATATATATATCCATATCCTTGACCAGCTAAGAAAGTTGCAAATGTCCATACTCCCATAAGAACACCTAGAAGTTTCTTAGGTGCATACTTACTTACGAAAGAGTTTCCAAGTGGTGAGAATAACATTTCTCCAAAACTTAGAAGTATACCAAACATGATTATCCATATTATACTAGCTTTAGCAGTTTCAGGAGCTCCAACACCTCTTGAAAGTTCTGCTCCAACAAGCATTAAGAATGCAAGACCTAAGAATGTTAATCCAAGACCTGTCTTTTTAAATAAACTTATATCTCCTTGTGGTCTACTAGCAAGTTTGAACCATAATGCTCCAAGAACTGGCCCTAATACTATACATACAAGTGCATTTAATGAGTCAAACCAAGCAAGAGGAATCTCAAACCCTCCTATAGTCATGTCTACAAATGCTGCACCATAATCATAAACTGCAAGATAAGTTAAGTACCAGAATAACCAGAAAACTACAGAGAAGAATGAAATAAGTATAATAGCCCAAATTCTCTTCTTATCCATACCTGTAAGAGGCGAATTATCTTTTGCTTCAACTTTTTCAGCAACTACACCTTCTTTAAATGGTCTCTTTCCTGCATTTCCAAGGAATCTCCATCCATATGTGAACCATATAGCACCTATTACACAAAGTACAGCTGCTATGAAGAAACATTGAGAGAATCCAAGCACACCATTTTTTGCAAATGTCTTAGCATAAAGTATCCCAACTGCTGTAGTTCCAATAAAAGAACCTATGTTAACAAAAGAATACTGTACTGAGAATGCTGTATCAAGCTCTTCTTGATTATCAAAAAGCTGTCCATTTACTGCTGATACGTTTCCTTTAAAGAACGCAGTACCAATTGAAACTAATATTATCATTGCATTTACCATAGAAACTGTAGTTGCAATAGAACCAAGATAATATCCTATTCCCATGATAAGCATACCTATAGGTATAGTATACCTAGCTCCTATCCATCTATCTGATATATATCCCCCAATGATTGGCGCAAGATATGTGAATGCAACAAGGTTAGCTTGCATTATAGCAGCTTGCCCCTTATCTATTCCAAGACCACCATGAATTACAGCTGTTGTAAGGAATATATAAATTAAAAATTTCGCAGAATAATATGCTGCTCTTTCAAATGAGAAAGTTGTAGAACAGATATAAAATCCTATAGGGAATTTACCCTTCTTATTTACTGTTGTGCTCATAAGTTTAAATCCTTTCTTAATTGTATTTTTATATTTTTACGTTTTATCCAGATTCTTTCTTTTTAATGAAAGATATGGTGACATTGTTTTGTAAAACAATTTGTAATAATTATTAAGATAATTGCGTTTTTATTTGTAGAGTTTATCTTTTCATGGAACAAATTTAATATGCTTTTTAATTATAAAGTTAAATTATATAAATTCATTATTTTCAGATATATTTATAAATCATTAGATTCTTACTTAAAACCATGAAAAAATCTTCACCATAGCAATTCTTATTTTTTTACGTGATAGTATTTTACAAACTAAATTCCTCCTTTTGTGGCGACTTATATAATTACATTTAAGTGCTTTTTTAAAGGAGTCTCAAATAAAGCAACATATATTTATTAAAATAATGTTTTTATTTACTTTTTAAATCTATATATTACTTCATCTAACCAATTCTCAACTTAAACAAATAAACTACTATCTATTCACAGATTAGATTTATTTCTTATAATTAAGCTTATACTAAACACTGTGAATCTAAACATAAAAACTGTTACTTTAAAGTGATTATCAACATATTCGTTTTAATAATATTAACTGAAGCTATGTTATGTATTTATAATGTATTTCACACAAAAATGCCTCAATTTGAAAACTTTTTCACGAATATTTATTTTTCACCTCCCCTATTTATTTCACCATGTAAATCGTACCATAAATATATACTTATATGCAAGGAAAAAATCGATTAATCGACAGTAAATAATTAGAAAAATTTAAATTATATTTGTCAAGTATATTATATAAAATATTTTGTATGGAAATATAAGTTAAATCAACCTCTAGAATGTTTTTTAGAAATGAAATTTTGACCTTTTTATTAGTTTATTTATTTCTTAAAATAAGCTTTTTGTATTCAATATATAATAAGCAAATCATACATTTCAAAATAGATATATTTTCTAAAAATAATATCAGTAAATAAGATATAAAAAAATTCAAATTGAATTTAAGAAATTTATTACGTTAATTAAATAACTGTTATATATTTAATTAACTTAATAGATTTATTAAATTTTCAAACTTATATATACTTTATCTTCTAAAAATGATTTCTTATCTTAAATTTCTAAATGTAGATAAATACAATTATTCCAAGTATATTATAAGTAATCTAACTAAATACGCCTAATAAATATTCTTTTAACAATATTGAAGCATTTATAAATAATTATATTTATTTATTATCTTAATTACACTTTAACTAAAAAAGAAAAAGTTTATTTAAAAACAAACTATTTAATCATTCCATATTACTCTAATAAAATTATTAACAAATTTTGTACAACTATAATTTTTCAAGTTATACTGTAAATATACAGTAATTTTCTTAATTATAAGTTTCATCATATATTTAGTCTTATTTTGTCGATTATATTTTTTTAAAAACATCCTAATCCAAAAACACTCTATTACAATAGATTTTCATATATAAAAAATAGTTCCTAAACAAATAACTATAAATGAAATTTAAATAAGATGGATTCTATTCAATATAGTATCCATCTTATTTGTTTAAAATAAAAAAATATTTGATAATATTATACAGTTTTTAACCTAGATAAACCATCATACTATAAATCCAAGTAGCTAATTTTATAAATTGATTAAAAACAACAAAAAAATATTTATAAATGTATATTTTAAAATTAATTTTATACTTCATTTTACCTTTTGTGTTGAATATTAATTTTTTCAAATTTATTACAGTCTATATTTAAATTATGTATAATTATTTTAAATTCAATATTTTTTATGTTTTAATACTTACAATCTAAATTATATTCTGCTCGTATTTTTTAATTATATTTTATTAGATTATGATTTTTAAATAAAAGATACTATAAAATACTTTATTGAGGTATATGACTTGATATATATGAACTAACTTCATCAGGAGAGATATCTAAAATAGTTGCAAATTCTTCATTCAATAATCTTTCGGCTTCTTTCATTATATTGTCATCTGCTTGATGTGTTTTTTTACCAATAGATTTTACATACTCTTTATTATCATATATACTTCTTATTAGTTTTATTAACTCTTCACATTTACCATTTCTAAGTATTTTTTTAAATTGCTCACTTCTTGTTTTTTCATTGTCTATCCATAGTGTATCCATATTAGGAATATCATTTATTAATGAAATAACATTAATTTTAGAAAGTAACTTTCTCATTGGTACTTTCTCATTATCTACAGGAATTTTTATTACTGTGTTACTAGAGTAAATAGGGCTTAACACATAATACTCTTTTTTTATTCCTTTTGTAATCTGTTCGTTTGTTATATCCAGGACTTTACATACTCCTGTCATACCATACATTATATAATCATCAACCTTAAACAAAAAACATCACCATCCTTAATAAAAAATAGCTTTGGCAACTGAATTCATCTTGCCAAAACTATCTGCTATATATTATATTTTAACATATTTTGGGACTTTAATGTGAATAAAACTTATATTATTAAAATAAAAAAATACATTAACCACTAGTTAATGTATTTTTTTAGATTTACATCGCAAATATAAATTAAAATAGTTTATATTTTATGAGTACTTATAAAATTGGAGCTTGACTATTCATTGAATATCCATCACTTCTTACATCGTTTATCTCTAATATTTCATTCTTTATTTCAACTTTAGTAAGTTTCTTAACTGCTCCATAAGACTCTTTCAATGAAAGTTCATCTCCCCTTCCAGAAATAACCCATAAAATCTTGTACCCTTTAGGTACTACTTGTAGTTTACTTTCACCTTTCCCATCAGTAAAATAAACTAACAAATTAATCTTTTTATTATTGGCATATTCAAATACTGGAGAAAATCTAGTACCTCCACCTATACTAATTCTATCTTTTAGGTCCTTTTCGTTTCTCACCTTGTATACACGTCTAATTTCGTTATCACATTCTATAACCGTAATTTCATGACTATAGTTTTTCACAATATTGAGAACTTCTTTAATCGCTTGTTTAAACTCTTCATCACTGATACTTCCACTTATATCAAGAGCAACTGCTATTTCTGCTTTATGACTTCTAAGCTCCCCTCTCAGGTCTAATCTATTTGGTTGTCTTCTATTTCTTCTTGTTATAGTCTTCTTTTTATTACTTTCAACTGTACCCATTATCCTATTAAGATACAAGTTCCATGGCAATTCACCTTTACTATTTTTAATTGATGATATCATACTTTCTAAGTAAGCAGGAATTTTACCTTTTTGAGAACTATTAATAAATTTTTCAGTAAATTCTTTAAGAGTTTTTTCATCTATATCATTAGATTCTTCCCAAATATTATGAGTGTTTTCTGGACTATATTCAGTTTCTATATTTCCATATTTATCACTATCATCTTCTTCACCATCTTCATCCTCTTCTAGTAAATCTAATTCTGTTTGAATTTTTTCTACATAATATTCAAAAGTCTCATATGGCTCAAGTTTTAAGGAATATTTTAAATTTACCCATTCCAAAGTAGTTGCATATGGTGGCAAATTAGTTAAGAATTTATTTACTACTATGTCCATTGCCATATTGATAGCTAATGTGCTGTACTTTCCTTTTAATTCCTTAGCTCTCACCAAATGCATAGATAGTATGTGATGAATTTCATGTTTAATTGTAGTTTCCATTTGCTCTATATCAAGTGTTAAAAAAATCATTGGATTAAAGTATATAACATATTTAGCTCCTTTAAAATTTACACCTGTAGGGCTACTTATATCAAATCTTATCTCTCTTGACATCTGAAACAAAAAATATCCATAAAAATTATCCTTTTCTTCCATAAGACTTAAATTAACTTTATCTATAAGATTAAAAAACTCATACTTAAAATCTTGTGGTATATCTACATCAAATTTCTCATTCGCACGATTTGCCTTTAGCATAGAATGAGTACTTATAATTTCACTTGCTTTATTATAAAGTTCTTTTGCTTGCTTATCAAAATAATTTTCCATACATTATCCCCTTATTAGACTATAAGATTCAAAATATGATTTTACGAACTCTTCATTTTCTATGGCTTTTTTATACACTTCAGTATAACTGTTTCTAATATCCTTCATAATTCCTATCATTAAGTCTACAGGATATACTTTTAAAAATTCAATAAATCTATTAATATATTGATTTGATTCATATTTATCATTCTTAATATTTAATTCTAAGTTTTTTAAGATATTCATAGCTGATAGATAAAGCCTTGTATGACTTTCATCTTTTACTCTTTCTATAATAGAATCATCCATAGATTCTCCTAAAAAAACATCTTCATAAGATATTAATGGTTTAGAATCTGATTCAATAAAACTTATAAACTCTTCTGCAATAACCTTACCTATATTCCCTTTTATAACATTTAAAAATACTGCTCTAGGAATTGAATTGTTTTTTTCTTTATAAACTTTATAAATTTTAGATACTCTTTCATAACTTCTAGGAGTTGCTCTTACATCATCTTCATTTATTTTATGAAGATATTCTGGAAAAGTAGAAATAAATTCTATAACTTCTCTTTCAATTCCTTCATCAACTGCCCACTTTAACCATTGTGTATGCTCACTCTCCATATTCAGCCAAACAAATCTATTTTCTTGGGCTGCATCCATATCCACAACTTGATAATCAAAGTCTGAACCATATTTACTTGATGGGTTCATTGCTGCCAAAATCTTTACATCATCATGCAACTTATATCCATTAATCTCTCTATTCAAAATTAAATTCATAAGTTCTTGTTGCACTGTATGTTCACAACGATTTATCTCGTCTATAAATAAAAGAACACTCTTACCTTTAGATATCTCTTCATCAATTTCTCTTAATTTGTTATGAACAGCATATACTGTTGTTTTCTTTTCAATCTTATATCCATTTGAATTAACTCCTACATAAGATTCTATAGTTGGAAGACCACCTATTTCACCCTCTTTAAGTAGGTTGCCATCAATAACAACTAAACTCCAATTATTTTCTTCAGCAAGTTTTTTTGCTAAAGCTGTTTTTCCTATCCCACTTTCTCCCACTATTAAGGGAACTTCTCCAGTGGATAATATTAAGTCAACGCTTTTTAATGTGTCTATAAAATTCATTTTTCTCTCTCCTACATAATCTTTAATTTCTCATCCACAGCTATTTTTTTTGCTGTCTTACTTCCATACTTATAAATAAACATAATTTTATCTATTGGCAGATTTTCACTATTCCTATCTATAACACTACAGTTTAAAAAATCTCTAACATATTTTTCTTCAACATTTTCCTTTGATAATACGTCTTTTAATACTCCCTCTAATTCATCTTTAGATATTTTCTTTATAATATATTTAATCACTAAAATGTTAACTTTCAAAAACTCTAACATTTTATTCTTATCTAAATCAGTTATAAAGCCAATAGCTGCTTCATTATTTTTTATAGCTATAATTTCTGCATTATAACTAGGTGATTCTATATATCTTAATGCATCATAACTTATTCTAACTGCCTCTTCTTGTACACTTTCATAAGGCTCTTTTATAAATTTTATTGAATCATAATTTTTTCTTACTGCTAATAATTGCAGTTCTTCACTTGGATTTTTAGCATACTTAATAGCCCATCCAGCTTGATTTATAGCCATCTTAATAACTCTATCAGTTGGATTTTTGATATAGTCTAGTATACTCCACCCCTCATTTACTGCTTTTATCATCATATCTTCAGTTGGATTATCTACAAATTTAATCGCCCTAACATTATTATCTATTGCTAACTCTTGCATCTCTCTAGTTGGATTATTTATATATTCTAGTACAAGCCCATTTTCTTTGATAGCTAGTAGTTTCATTTCATCAGTTGGATTATTTAAAGTAGATATAATATTAGGATTATTTTTTATCATTTCAATAACTCTTGATTTTTCCATAATATGCCTTTCTCTCTATAATTATTTTTATCTCTATACTAATTATAATAATCTATTCCTATTTATATAATTGTTTCTTATTATAATTAATATACTTTTTAAGCAAATTTAAACAGAATAATTATACCAATATATAAAAAAATTTCTAAAATACAGTAAAATTAAATACATATACATAAATTTAATTCCATTATCTGTAAATCTAAATAAGATTTTAATACTTCTATTAATAATAAAAAAAGACTAGACAATATGTCCAGCCTCTTTTTTATATAAATTCACATTATTTTTAATCGTTAGCATCTATCCATTTAGTTAAAACTTCTATATATTTATCATTTTCTTCAACAAATGGCATATGTCTTGAATACTCAAATAACTCCCACTTACTATTAGGAATTCTATCATACATAGTTTTTGCAATGTATGGTGAACATAAATCTATTGCTCCACTAGTTACTAAGCAAGGTTCCTTGATTTCATGTAATCTATCTGTAAACTCATATCCAGAAAGTGTCCCTGTAGGCGAAAATTCATTTTGTCCCCATCCTACAATATATGCTTCAGAACCTGATTTTTTAGGTCTTCTTAGGCATTCAGGAGAATCTTCTGTTACTTCACCTGCACAATACATTTCCATAAATTTTTCTAGCGCATCATTATATTCCTTGCTAGAGTAATCTCCAGTATTTACTGCATCAAGCAATGCTTTTTGGTCAGCCTCATCCATATATGAGATTCTTCTTTTTTGTTCTTTCTCCCAAAGCTTTGCAGAAGAAAGAGTAGATGAAAGAATGTATGACTTGATACCTTGTGGTTTATACTCAAGAGCATACCAAATAGCCTGCATACCTCCCCAAGATTGACCTAATAGATGAATTTCTTCAAGTCCTAGATGCTTTCTCAGTTCAATAAGCTCCTTTATCCAAGTGTCAGCATTAAATAACTCAGGATGCCCTTCTACAAATGAATTTCCACAACCAATTTGGTCATACATTATTACTTGTCTACCACTCTCAGCTACCTTATCCAATACTTCAAAATAGTTGTGTGTAGAACCTGGTCCTCCGTGAAGTAGTACTAATGGTTTCTTCCCTTCAGTGTTTTCTCCTACTATACGATAATAGGTTTTAAAACCTTCAAAAGGCATATATCCTTCAGTAATTTTCATGTTTATCTCCTCCAATTTGCTATTATGAACAATAATTATGTTCATTAATATGGCTATTTAAAGCTTATAATACACCTTTATTGATGTATTTTAATCTTTACTTTTGTGTTCATAAATAGTATAACATAAAAGAAAAAAATCTCCATACCAAATCAATTATAAAATCACATTAACTATATAATTTTATTTTATGTTAATAATAATAGATATATTTATAGTTATATTGTTCGATAATATATATAGTAATATAAAATATTATTTCCTCAATAGAATATAATTATTTTATATTCATTATAATATTTTGTATTCTACAATGTTTTACATTAAAAAAGATATCTTTGTATTTCTATTTGCTTATCTTTTTATCGATTTTTACAGTATTTTTTAAATAAAATATTGTTAACTCCATTTCAAATAAAATTGGTTTTATGATAAAATTATTTTTATTATATTTTAAAGGAGGCTTGTATTTGAACGATATCGATTTACTTAAAGTTATAAAGTTGTCTTTAGGATGCTCTCTTGCTATATTTATTGCTTGGCTATTAAAATTAGAATACTCAATGGTTGCTGGAGTTATAGTACTACTTACAGTAAAAAACACTAAAAAAGAAACTCTTAAAGGCTTTATTGGAAAGTTTTATGGTTTTCTTTTATGTACTCTTTTTTCCTACTTATGTTTTAATATTTTAGGATATAATTTGACTTCATTTTCAATATTTATATTTATAATTATACCAATTTGTTTTTTATTAAATATTCAAGATGTCATTGCTATGTGTGTAGTCATCGCATCCCATTACTTCATTCAAGGAGAAACATCTATTAAGTGGATTTTAAACGAAGCTGGAATATTTGCAATAGGGACTGGAATAGGTGTCATAATAAACATGTATATTCCAACAAATATACATAAAATCTATGAAGTTCAAAAAAAGTTACAGGAAGAAGTGAGCGTTGTACTTATAGACATTGCAGATATTATTGTAAACCCTAAAAAAGAGAATGAATATAGTAGAGATTTATATACATTAAATTCACTTATTGATAGAAGTATTTCTGAAACTTATGATAATATTAACAATACTTTATTAAATGACACTAAATTCTTCTTAGAACACATGGATATTATAAAAAGCCAACGGGATATTTTAGAAAGTTTGTATGGTTATGTATCTCAACTAAATTCTACACCACCACAAGCTCATATTCTATCTGCTTTCATACATAAGATAGGTTATACCAAATTTGAAGCTGAAACAGGCAATCTACTTCTTGAGGAATCGGATAGATTATTGTTAAGTATGAAAAATCAACCTTTACCTGTAAATAGAATAGAATTTGAGAATAGAGCCATTTTATTCTTATGCTTGACTAAGTTAAAACAGTTTTTAATTAATCGTATACATGCTCAGGAACTTAGAGATAATAATTTTTATAAATAAAAAGAGGAGAAATACAGTAGTTGACCCAACTAAAAAATATCAGATATAATGTTAAATGCGCCCCCAATAAGAGGGCGCAATGTTTATAATTTATTCTACGGTCATGAGTTAATCATTATTCATATCGAATATACATTACTTGACCAAGTCCAATATTAGCTTTTTCATCGGTAATTTCTATTTTAATAGTCACATCATTTTTTTTGCAGTACTTCGCTAATTCTGCACCAGAACGATTTCTACCACTAAAATCTAAAGAAAAAGGCTTATCATATTCAAAAGGATATTCAACAGGTTTACCTTCTGACGCTAATGCAAACATCCCATATGGTGTGTTCATAAATCCTATTACAGCAATCGTAAGATTTGATGGATTTAAATTTGATTTACTACCTATAAATTTAACTGTATTTACTGATGAATTAATTACAATACATCGAACACCTTCATACATTATATGTTTGTCCTTTATATCTCCAAATTTTCCAACAACCTTTGCCCCTTCTTGATGTGGTAACATAGTGTGCTTCCCAAGTGGTGCTGTTTTTGAGTTTGCACTACTGCTCCAACTGTTGGATATGCTGTTTTATCAAATGGTAATGGGTGGCTAAGACTCTTGTATATAATGTCCTTTCCTGCTGACTTATTAGCATCAATATCTACGTGATACAAACGCCCATCACCAAAACGTATAAGATTCCACTGGTGGTCATTTGATTTACTGTGGACATAATAAGATTCAATTCCCATCGCATCACACAAAGCCTTCATGCTCCTAGCCATTCCAGAGCATGCTCCTTTTTTAGTAACCAATGTATAGGCAGTATTGGCTCCCTCTGCTGCGTTCCAGTCAACATATGTTGTGTTATTTTTAATGTGATTATAGGCAACTAAAATCTTAGCATCTGTGGTCATATTCTTTGTGATTTTCTTATTCATAAAATCTGCTGTTGCTTGTGCTACTGAATTCAATTGTGCTTGTGATAGCTTCGGACCATATACACTATTACTTCCTGTGACATAGCTTTTTGGTGTTTTTGCAGTTACTTCCTTGGCTGTCATACCATAAACTGTGATACTCATACCTGAAGTTAAAATTATTGTCGCAATCAATAACTTGGTAGCTAACTTTCTAATTTTCTTCATACTCAATATTCTCCTTTATAAAATATAGTTACTTCCTATTCCTTGTCATTAATAAGGCTCACTTTAGATTTAAAAAGGTGGATTGTCAACATGTCTGTTTCTACATTCATACTTTTGTGAAATGTTCAAATTTCATGGAAAATCTAGTCGATATTTTTACATAGTTTGTATACAATATAACTAGAAAATCAGTGCCTTTGCTGTCAGCTTGATAAAATAATGTTAATTAATATGTTCAACACCATTATCATGTAGCAAATGCTATCTCTATCCAATTATTAGTAATGGCAAGAATAAATAGAATTGTAAATAATAGAGTTAAGGCTAATTTTGTATACATTTTATACAATCTCCACCTAATATTATATCTATTATAATTTTAATATTCAATACAGTTTCTGGAAAAATATAGAATGTATTCATAAAAATACTATATTATGATAAACTTTATTATATTTTAATTATACTATAAATATTATTTATTTAAATATAGAGACAGGTTTAAAATAAAAATATTACTGGAATTTTTTTATTCCAGTAATATTTTTATTTTAAAGTAGATAAAAGTCTTTATAAAATTTATGCAAATATTTTTATCTCTAATATTGTTATAGTCTTTATAATAACCTAACTATCTAGGTTTAAATAATCTGATATATCATAAAAATAGATATTAAAAATTGTATACGAACTATTTTCTGAACATACATCAATGTCATGACCCAAATTATCTATCATTTTCTTTACAAAATATAACCCCATTCCAGTAGACTTATACAATTGATTTCTTCCATTTGTACCTGTAAAACCTTTATCAAAAATCCTAACTATATCTTCTTCACTTATGCCTATTCCAAAATCTTTTATAGATAATACTACTCCATTTTCTAACTCTCTTGAATCAAACTCAATTTTACCAACTTTTTTAGAATACTTTATGGCATTATTAATAATTTGGTCTAAAATATATGACATACATTTAGAGTCTGTATAGACATCATAGTCTAGTTTATTTAAACTAACTTCAATGTTATTTTTTATAAGCAAAAATGAGTTATTTTTTATAGCCATTTTTACTAATTTTTCTAATTTAACCTTATTTATAAATACATCTTCAAACATGGTATTACTTCTACTACTATATAAAATGGAGTTAACTAAAAAGTTTATCTTAGCAACTTGATTCTTAATATCTATACTATCTTCTATACTGCTTAACCTATCTGTAATTATACTCAAAGAAGATATTGGAATCTTTATTTCATGAACCCACTTAGCCATGTACTCATCTAATTCTTTTAAAGATTGTTTATAAATTTCTATATCATTGTTATTTTTTATTTTTAGATTTTCTATAATAGCTCTCATTAGATTCTCTTCAAAAGATTGTCCCTCAACCAAATAACCATCTATTTCACCATTATCTTCTATACAATCATATAAACTTTTATAACTATTTCTAAAGCTGATATAATCCACAACAAAAAATAATATTGTTATAAATATTACTAAAAAATCCAAATATACCAACTCTGCATATTTATTTTTAAATACATCTATAGCAAATAAGTATATATTTATTATGCTGACTATAATTAAACAGATGATAAGATACTTAGACCTACCTTTTAAATACTTCGCTATCATTGTATTATATATCCTATGCCCTTCTTAGTTTTTATAAAATCATCAAAACCTAACTCTTTAACTTTACTTCTCAATCTATTCATATTTACAGTAAGTGCATTATCTGTCACAAACTCATCATTATTCCATAGAGTCATCATAAGACTTTCCCTTGATACAACTCTATTCTTATTTTTTAATAATAAGGTTAAAATTTTTATTTCATTTTTAGTCAATTCTAAACTTTCATCCTTGTATTTGTGCTTTATAATTCCTCCTCCCACATCAAATATCAACTCGTCGTAGTACATAATACTACTAGAGTCACTATAATTGTAGACTCTTCTTATTATACCGTTTATTTTGGTAACTAATATATCTATAGAAAATGGTTTGGTAATATAATCATCTGCTCCATTATTTATCCCCATTATTAAATCCATATCAGAATCTCTTGATGATAAAAATATTATTGGTACATTAGAAATAGCTCTAATTTTCTCACACCAGTAAAAACCATTATATAATGGTAAGTTTACATCTAAAAGTACTACATCTGGTTTTTTGTCTATAAATTCATCTAAAACTACTTCAAAGTTATTAATTAATTCTACATTAAATCCCCATTTATCCAATGCAAGAGCAATTTCTTTTGATAAATCAATATCGTCTTCTACTAATAAAATTCTATACATTTGCGTACTCTCCATTATTTTAATATTTAATTATGTTATAAATTATTAATATAATAACATATTTTATATAGGTTTATTGGTCAAATTCTTTAGTTAATCAACAAAGAGACTCTTATTAAAAGAATCTCCTCGTTTTTTAGTAATTTATCAATTAGCTTTTATATACTACACGCTTAAACTTACTGACAGATACTGCTCCATATATTATAAATATTATCAAGCATATAACTAAACTTAGTATATATATACTAAATAAATTAGCCATCATTAATTCTCCTGCTAACCTCAATGCAAAATAGCTAGATATTGTTGCACTTAACATTGGTAAAGTATAAAAAATAGCTACTTCTTTAAGTATAGCTCTATTTATATCTTTTTCTGTAGTACCTATTTTCAATAAAATCTTGTATTTATCTTTATCTTCATATGCATCACTATATATTTTCATGTAAATTATACTTCCAGCCACAAGTGCAAATACTAAGAATAAAAATACAAGCACTACATATGCAAACTTCATCCATTGACTTTCATTTTGAGCTTTATATCCATTTTGAATATAACCATTTTTTAAACTTAGATTCTTTTCAATATTTTTAAACATCACCTGGCTATTTTCTTCTTTAGATACTTTTGCCCCATAAAAATATACTTGTTGTCCTTCATTTCTTAATTTGAAATATGTATCATCATTTACTACTATGATACTTTGATTAAATCCTGTGCCTAACACTGGAACTTTTACTTCTCCCTTTGAAATATTATATAAATGTCCATCAAGGGTTACATGAGCTTCTTTTGTAGCTACTGTTACTATAGTTTGAGGGCTTTTTAACTCTATTACATTATCTCCTCTAACTAGCTTATCACCATACTCTTTTAATTCTTCATCATGACCATTTTCTTTAAGGATATTGCTAAAATCGCTATATTTTATTATAGCATTAGTTTTGTCATAAACATTCTTACTATCTGTGTTTTCTAAAATTGTTAGCTCTGGGTTTACTGAATATTTTATCTTATTAGTATCTTTTATTATATTCTCTATTTGTGTTTTATTCACTTCATCTTTGTCCAATGAAACTATACTGACAGTATATACATTTCTTTGCTCTTGAGCATTTTGATGTATAAATTTCATTGCAACTGATGCTCCAAGAGTAGATATTGTAGTGGTTATAATTATTGCTATTATAGCATAAGTTTTATAGTTTTTATTTAATCTGTAATTTATATTGTTTATTGCAATTATATTGTTTCCATTAAATAATATTTTTTTATTTTTTATTATAATATCAAATATAACAGGAACAACTGATTTAAATAGTCCATAAGTCCCAACTATTATTATAGCTATAACAGGTATTACACTCATTATATTTCCAGTCCTTATATTAGTAGAAAGGTAATAACCATATCCTATTACTATAATTGATATTATAGCTAAAATATATATACCTATTCCTACTTTAGGTATTTTTTCTTGCTTTTTAGATGTATTAATTAGATTTATTACGCTACTTCTACATATTGTTATAAAACCTTTTATAGCCATTACTATAAATATAGAGATAAATATCAAAGTAGTATATAGTATAGCTTCCATGCTAAGCCCATTAGATACCTTTATATCAAATCCAGATAACTTTATTATCACTACTTGAAAAAACCTAGAAGTTATTATTCCTATAATTATTCCTGTTATACAAGAACTTACCCCTATAAGCATATTTTCTACAAAATATATTCTTCCTATCGTATATAAGTCTAACCCCATAAAAGACAATATCCCAATTTCTTTTGACCTATTTTTAAAAAATATATTTGTTGCATACCAGATGAAGAAAAATAAAAATACTGATAGTATCATTATTACAGCTATTAACACTGATAATGTAAAATTTTTATTTTCTCCTTGCAATACATTTATAGCATCACCATATCTTAATAATTCAAAATTAGTTAGTACAACTACTGAAAAAACCATAGATATAAAAAATGCTAGATACGTTCTTATATTACTCTTAAAATTATTATACGCAATTCCAAGTATACTCACTTACATGTCACCTCCCATAGAGGCCAACATATCCATAATTTTTTTATAAAATTCTTTTCTGTTACTTCCTTTGTTTAATTTGCACTTTATATTCCCATCATTTATCATGTATACTTCATTAGAATAACTTGCAGTTAGAGGGTCATGTGTAATCATTATAATAGTAGCATTATTTTCTCTATTTATTCTTTCTAATGATTCTAAAAGCTCATATGCTGACTTAGAGTCTAAAGCACCTGTTGGTTCATCTGCAAATATAACTGCTGGGTTTGTAATTAATGACCTAGCTGCTGCTCCTCTTTGTTTTTGCCCTCCTGATAACTGATAAGGATATTTATCTAAATGATTTTCTAATCCAAATTTTTTGGCTATAGAAAATACCTTAGCTTCTATTTCCTTACTTTTCTTTTTTCCTAATGCTAGAGGAAGTGCTATGTTATCCATTAACTTCATGTTATCTAATAAATTGTAGTCTTGAAATATAAATCCTATTTTTTCTCTTCTTAGTTTTGACAGTTCATTATTTTTTATTTTTGATATATTAATTCCATCTAGGATTATCTCTCCTGAAGTTTGTTTATCAAGTGTAGACATAAGATTTAGTAATGTTGTTTTCCCTGCACCAGATGGACCCATTATCGCTATAAAATCACCTTCATTGACTGTAAGAGATATATTTTTTAATACATTTGTTCTAAATCCTTTTATCCCATAATCTTTTGATATATTTTTTATTTTTAATATTTCTTTCATAATAATAGCCTCCAGTTGCTAATTTTTTAATATATGTTTATTTTAAAGGTTTTATATAAATAAATCCTTAAGCAAATATTACATTTTAACTGTTAACATTACACTTTCGTAACATAGGCAAAAAGGCTATTAAAGTATTTAGTCTATAACTTTATATTATCAATTTATATTTGAGATATGTTTTTTAGCACTCTCAAAATTGTTCACTACTCTAAAATTATTTGATTTATTTAGCTCTAGCATTAATTCTGAAAATCTCTTATTTATCCTGCTTTCATCATCAATAATTGCAACAACTTGTATCCTATAAGTCATAAATTTTTGTAATGCAATACCTGCTAATCCAGTTTTTAGATTTAAAAAACCATCTGAAAGTGAATTATTACTAAGCATAAGATAATTTATACCATGCTCCATACATATAGATATAATATCCATTATTTCTCCTTCAGAATTAAACTTACTCTCTAAAAAAATATATTTTCTGTCATTTTGTTTTTTTATATTATAATTCATTTTTATTCCTCACTTCTGTTTTAAATGTTTTCTATTAATATGGATATAGAACCTAACATATCCTCAATAAACTTTATATCTCCCCATAACATAACTCTAAGCCTATTTTCATTTTCATTATATTTCAAGTTAATAGTGGAGCCACTTGACATTGAAGTCGGATTATTTACAAGTGCCAAAAGTAAGTTTGATAAACGTGAATATTCATTATTCGAGATACTATTTATATCAACTACTGTAGATACATTAACCTTTGGAATACATCCTAGTTCCTTATATGAATTCAATTTAAATTCTAAACCATTATTCTCATCACTCTTTACATCCATAAACCTATCTAAATCTTCTTTTGATATCCTCCATTGTTTGCCAACTTTATTAGCTTTTAATTTTTCATCTTTTATAAATTTTCTTATTGTCTTATGATGCATTTCTAAAATCTCTGCAACTTGGTCTATTGTATAAAACTTTTCGTCCATAATTACACTTACCTTTCATTTGATAATAACAATATATTAATTTAGAAATATCAAAAAGTCAAATTTATTTTGTATTTTATTGCTATCTATTAGATTTTAATGCACTTTAATTCCATCTTATTGCATTCTAACATTTTCTAGTAACTTATTATAATATCTTTACTAAACTTATAAATTAAATTGCTTAATCATGTCCAACTATAATGAAAAATCTCTTAAGTAAAAAAGCAATTTGAAAAAATTTAAAATCTTTTCAAATTGCTTTTCACAGTGTATTTTTACATTTTTATATTTCAATATTTCGACTAACAAGATAACTTTTAAAAGCTTTCTAATTCTTAATATTTTCAAGCTCTATTACCTTTTTTATACAATTATCATCTTCAAAATTCTTAGTTCTATCACAATCTCTCACTTTAAAGTCTGGAATAGTTTTAAATTCTTCATCACATACTCCATTCTTATTTAAATACATGCAACTCGCCATTCTAACTATCAGACCACTATTTTTTAAGTTAAACAATACAGGGTCTATACATCCACCATCTCCTCCAGTAGTTTCACCTACTAAAGTAGCAAATTTAGTTTCCTTACAAAACATAGCAAATGCCTCTGATGATGAATATATTTTTTTATCTACAAGCAAATATATATTGCCTTTAAACTTTAAGTCACTTTTCGATTTTATGGTATAGGAAGTATTTTCAAAACCACTGAAATCTTTCATAATCTCTTCTGGTGCATTTTTCTTTATGTTTGTTGGTAAGTTTTCTACAGGTTCTAATTTTATATTTCTTACACTTGTATATTTTTTTACTATTTCATTATTATTTCTATAGATTCTATATCCATTTATTTTAACATCATTTTTTATAAGTTTAGATACAATTCCTTGCCAATATCTATCACTTCCACCTGAATTTCCTCTTATATCGATAATTAAAGCTTTATGTTTTTCTAGAGTATTAATATATGCTTCAATTGCTTTTAAATCATTGTCTATAGGTCCATGCTTTGATGACATAGATGGTAGATACATGTATCCTACTTTACCTTTGATTGCATCTTCCAAAATTAATTCTCTTTTCACAAAAATATCATTTGGAACTTTTATTTTAGGATTTATAGAATCGTATCTATCAACAACTTTTTCATCATTAAGAAAATCGTACCAATCATTATTAGAATATGATTTCTTAAAAAGCTCATATCGTTTTTTATTATCGATTACCTCTGTATGTTTGTTATTTAATTCAGATAATATGAATGACATTTCTTCTATAAATTCTTCATCACTTTCAGTACTCTTTATTCTTTTTATATATTCGTCCTTATTTTCTAACCAATCAGTATTATTAATTCTTTTATTTACATTTAAATAAGGATATCCTGTTTTTATAACATTATATACATGTTTAAAATCATCCATCTTTTCTTCTTCAGATAGTTGATTCTTTTGGGAATAAGTAGAATTACCTAATAAAATTATAAATGTTAAAATAATTACTAAAAACAATATTTTCTTTTTCATATAGTTCTCATCAACTTTCAAATTTTATATTTTAATATATTAGTACCATTATAAATCTCTAACAATAATATTTAAACTTTATTATAATTCGTATATTAGTTAGGCATCTTTAATATCTTAATATTCTTATCGTAAATAGAAATTACTATTCTTATCTTTTTTAATTTATTTTAACTCAAAATAACTTCAAACAAATCAAAATGTAAGGGTCAAATAATTACTACATTTTATCATATACCTAAAGTATTTGTAAAAATAGATAAATTATTTTACTATTTTAGGGAACACTTACTATCAAGAAATCAACATAAAACTTCAGAATAGGAGAGATATATATGGTATTTTTTATAGTAGGATTTATAGCCTCTATTATAGGTGCAATTTCTGGTCTTGGTGGCGGAATTATCATAAAACCAGTACTAGATGCAGTAACTGAACTAGATGCTTCAGTTATAAATTTTTTATCAACATGTGCAGTATTTACTATGTCTTGTTCTGCTGTTACTAAACATATTAAATATAAAACTAAATTTGAAAAACCTACGACTGTCCTACTTGGAATAGGTGCAATTTTAGGTGGTTTAATTGGTACTGAGATATTTGAATTTATAGTTGATTTTATTAACAAAGATAGGTTTATAAAGCTAATTCAAAATGGACTCCTTTTGTCTTTATTAGTAATTATACTGGTGTACATAAACCTACCTAACAAAAAACAATTCCATATAAAGAATCGTATATTTACAGTTTTACTTGGATATACTCTAGGAATGATTTCATCTTTTTTAGGAATAGGTGGAGGCCCTATAAATATAACTGCTCTGACATTATTTTTCTCAATGAATTTAAAGAGTGCATCTGTTAACTCAATAATACTAATACTATTCTCACAAGCTTCAAAGATAATAACTCTATTAATTTCAAAGTCAATACCTTCAGGACTTGAAATATCGATGTTACTATATATAATTCCAGCTGCAATCTTAGGTGGAATATTCGGTACAACTATTAATAAAAAAATAAATAAAAGTAATTTAATCATTGCTTATAATTCAGTCATGTTATTCGTTATAATGACATGTCTGTGGAATATAATAAGATTATTTTAAAGGAGAGACTATAAATGAACAAAACTAATTTATTTGAAACAGTTAAAAATGCTTATATCTATGGATATCCAATAGTAGGTATGTATGAATTACTCTATACACAAATTATTAACCCAAAGACTAAGACAACAAGTTTTAATGAATTTGCTCATACTGCCACTGTAGCATCACCAAAAACATCATTTATACCAGCACCAAACAATGATACAACATATTCAAGAGCTTGGCTAGACTTACGTGAACAACCAGCAGTAATAGAAGTTCCAGACACCAATGATAGATACTACTCTATACAGTTATTAGACTTATTTACAGAAACAATTACTAATATTGGTAGAAGATTAACTGGGACAAAATCAAATAAATTTACTGTTATTGGACCAGATTGGAATGGTGATTTACCTAAAGATACCAATGTAATTAAAAGTGATACACCTTTTGCACTAGCATTTTTAAGGGTTCTTATCAATGATAAAAATGATGTTCAGGAAGTTAAAGATATACAAAACAAGTTTAGAATACATAGACTCTCCGAGATGTCTAACAAGACACATCATGATGACCATGATACCAAAGATTTGCCAATATATAAAAATTCAAATTACCATGAATTTTTTGAAACCCTTAATAGCATACTTTTATTAATCCCAACCTTAAAAACTAGAACAGACATATTGTCATCAAAACAGCTAAAAGAAGTTCCTGATGATATATTAAATGAAGCTTGTAATAGTGCGAAAGAACTTATTAATGAAGGTGGCTTAGCATTTGGAGAATCCCATAACTTCTGGAGAGTTGCTCGAAAAGGTATTGGTAATTATGGAGAAGATTATTTACAACGTTCAGTAGTGTGGCATAAAGGTGCTTTAGCTAATCAACCAGAAGAATCTTTATACCCAAGCACTTTCCAAGATAGTACTGGTCAATTTTTAGATGGAAATTTTGATTATGAGATAAAGTTCAATAAAAATGAACTTCCTCCTGTTAGCCAATTTTGGTCATTAACGATGTATTTGTTTAAAAATGCGTTCTTAGTAGATAATGAAATTGACCGCTACTCTATTGGAGACCGTACAAAAGGACTATTTTACGATGAAGATGGTTCACTAACCATATATATACAAAATAAATCACCTAAAGATAAAAATAAAATATCAAACTGGTTACCATCACCTAAAGATAAATTTTACATGACACTAAGATTATATGGCCCAAGTGAAGATGCCATTTTAGGTAAATGGTTACCTCCAGTTGTTACTAGAGTAAACCAATAAATTTGTTAATATTTAAAAGGAGTTATATTCATGAGTAATTTTGCTTATACTGAAAAATCAAAATTTGTTAATCCTAGATTAACAGAGCATTCTAAAACAATGGAACAGAAAATTTATAAAACAGGCGAAAATGTATATAGTGCAGTTGGTTTTGGATTATCTTATCCTGTTATGATTGAAGGAACTGATGGAATTATAATTATTGACCCAGGTGAAACTATTGAAATGATGGAAGAAATCATGAAGCATTTTCGTAAGATTACTGATAAACCTATTAAAGCTGTGATAATATCTCATAATCATGGTGACCATTGGGGTGGTATGAGTGTTTGTGTGAGTCAAGAACAAAGCCAAAGTAAAGAAGTTCTAGTTATTGTTGATGAAACATTTATAAAACACTTCTCACAAGCTAGTGGGGAACTACTAGATATTAGAATGGGAAGAGCTGTTTGGATGTATGGCTCTATACTTCCTAAAGGAGAACATGGTTATGTTAATTTAGGATGTGGACCAGTTTTATCAAAAGGTTCTAATAAATTTATTGAACCGAATACATTTTCATCTGTTGAAGATGGATTACAGATAACTATATCAGGAGTTGATTTAAAACTATTCCACTGTGAAGCTGAGACAGAAGATGCTATGTGTATATTTTTACCTAATGAGAAGATAATGTTTGTTGGAGATGCTGTCCAAGGTGAAATATTCCCTAATATATATACTGTTAGAGGTACTGTCCGTGATGCCAAGAAATGGTACACAGGGATTGATAAAATTCGTGAATATCAACCACATTATTTAGTTGGAACTCATATGAGACCCTTACATGGTAAAGATGAATGTAATTCCCTTCTAACAGATTATAGAGATGCTATACAATATACTCATGACCAAGCTGTTAGACTTATAAATATGGGTTATACTCCTGATTATGCACTAAATGAGTTAGGAAAACTTCCTCCTCATCTATTTCAAAGAGAACGTCTAGGTGAATTTTATGGAACATTTAAGCAGGGAATCAAAGCTGTTTATGACCAGTATATAGGTTGGTTTAATGGTGAGGCAAGTAAATTAAATCCTATTTATCCTAAAGATGCAGCTAAAAAATATGTAAAAATTATGGGTGGTCGTGAAATAATATTAGCTGAGGCTAAAAAAGCTATCCATGAAGAAGATTATGAATGGGCTACAGAGATATTAAATTATCCTATACGTATAGATAATAATGATATGGAGGCTAGAAGACTTAAAGCAACTGCTATTCGTATGCTTGGATACCAAACAGAAAATGCTACTTGGCGTAATTGGTATTTGACTAGTGCTATGGCATTAGATGGATGTTTTGAACAGATAGTAAATCAAGTTGGAGCTAATGCTGGATTTCCTCCATTTTCAAACTCATTTATAGGTCTAACATCCAAAGCTATGTTTGAATCTTTTAAGGTTAAATTAAATGGCCCTAAAAGTTCTGATGTTCATATGACACTACTTGCATGTGTGACTGATACTAATGAAACATTTAAGCTAGAGTTACGTAGAGGGATTGTTGAAATACATAATCAGGATAGTGACATAAAAGCTGATGTTTCAATTAATTCTTCTAAAGAAACTTGGGCAAAATTAATTACAAAAGAACTCTCAATTATTCAAGCTATTGAAAATGGTCTAGTTCAATGTGATACCCCTAAAAAAGCTCAAGATTATTTAGACTTATTTGATAAGTTTACTCCATTTGTAAATATGCCATTTTGGTTGCAGTAAATTTTAAAATACCTATTTTGAATTTGTTATTTCAAAATAGGTATTTTATTATGATTTTAATTTGATTTTGTATTTTATATATTATATCTACTTCTTAGATATTGTATCTACTTCATATATATATCTATTAAGTATAGCTTCTAGCATTTCTTGTCTTCCAGACTTATTCTTTATCACTGGCATTTGTAGTGCATAAATTTCTAATTCTTTAAATCCAACTTTACCATCTACTATGTCTTTACCTATACCTTCACTAAAGCTTGAGTATCTTTCTTTAGTAAAGTTTTCAAATACCTCATCTTCTAATAATTTATGAGCTACTAATAATCCCTTTGCAAATGTATCCATACCTGCAATATATGCTAGGAATAAGTCTTCCACTTCAAAAGATGCTCTTCTTACTTTAGAATCGAAATTGAAGCCTCCTGGAGCTATTCCCCCTTGTTTTAACACTTCATACATAGCAAGTGTTGCATCATATATATTTGTTGGAAACTGGTCTGTATCCCACCCTAATAATAGGTCTCCTTGATTCGCATCTATACTTCCTAAAACATCATTTATTCTTGCCATATTCAATTCATGTTGGAAAGTATGACCTGCAAGTGTAGCATGGTTTGCTTCTATATTCATTTTGAAGTATTTATCTAGATTATACTTTCTCAAAAATCCCAAAACAGTAGCAGTATCAAAATCATATTGATGTTTAGTTGGCTCTTTTGGTTTAGGTTCTATTAAAAACTGCCCAGTAAATCCTATTTCTTTAGCATAATCTACAGCCATTTGTAGAAATCTTGCGAAGTTATCCATTTCAAGCTCTGTATTAGTGTTAAGTAAAGTTTCATAACCCTCTCTTCCACCCCAGAATACAAAGTTTTCTCCTCCTAAATACTTAGTTATTTCCATGGCTTTCTTAACTTGAGCTGCTGCATAAGCGTAAACATTAGCATTACATGTTGTAGATGCACCATGAACAAATCTTGGGTTTCCAAACATATTAGCAGTTCCCCATAATAACTTTATCCCTGTTTCTTTCATCTTAACTTTTATGTATTCAACTATTTCATCTAATATCTTGTTTGTTTCTTCTAAATTTTTGCCTTCTGGAGCTATATCTCTATCATGAAAACAGAAATACTCAATTCCCATTTTAGACATAAATTCAAATCCTGCATCAACTTTAATCTTTGCAATTTCAATTGGGTCTGTTATATTATTCCAAGGTCTCTCCACTGTACCTACTCCAAATGGGTCATTACCTTCTCCACATAAAGTATGCCAGTAACTCATTGCAAATCTTAAGTGCTCTTTCATAGTCTTATTTCCTACTAATTGTTCAGGATTGTAGTATCTAAATGCTAACTCATTGTTAGATTGTGCTCCTTCAAAGTTTATCTGTCCTATTCCTTTAAATATTTCACTCATTTCATATCCTCCTAATGTTTTACACATATGATGTATGTAATATTTTTCTCAATTTAAACTATCTTTTATTTTCATTCTTAAAATATTTTTATTCTTCATCTTTAAAATTAACTACTTCATCTAATAATTTAAAATCATCTTTTAAAGATTTATATATCTTTTTATACAATCTATGATATCTCTTGTATGTATCTACATTTTGATTTATTGGCTCTAATTTAGTTGAAGTTTTTATTATAGTCTCACAAGCTTTCTGGACATTTTCGTATATACCAGCTCCTACTAATGCAAGAATTGCAACTCCTAGTGCTGGCCCTTCACTTGAATTTATAGTATATACATCTTGATTAAACAGGTCTGCTTGCATCTGTCTCCATACTTTACTTTTTCCACCTCCACCTGAGGCTCTTACTTCATTGACTTCTATATTAAGTTTTTCTATTATATCCATACAATCTTTTAGACTATATGAAACTCCCTCCATAATTGCCCTTGCCATTTCTCTTTTAGAATGTATTGGAGATAATCCAAAGAATACTCCTCTTGCATAAGGGTCGAGATGAGGAGTTCTCTCCCCCATCATGTATGGTAGATAAAGTAATCCATTACATCCTGTTGGTACTTGACTTACTTGACTATTTATAATTTCATATACATCTTTACCTAAAGAGTTTGACACTTCCAGCTCGCTTTGACAGAAATTATCTTTAAACCATTTTAGTGACAATCCAGCTCCTTGAGTAACTCCCATAACATGCCATGTATTTGGTATTGCATGACAAAAAGTATGAACTCTACCTTCCTTATCAATTTTCGGTTCCTTTGTATATGCAAAGACTACACCAGATGTACCAATAGTAGATGAAACTATTCCATCTTTAACTATTCCATTTCCTATTGCTCCTGCTGCTTGGTCTCCAGCTCCACCTACAACTATTGTTCCTTCTTTAAGTCCTGTTAAGTTTGCTACTTCCCTAGTCACATATCCTGTAATCTCTTGAGATTCATAAACTTTACCTAAAAGACTTTTATCTATATTTAACTTGTCTAGTACTTCATTACTCCAATTTCTTTTTCTTATATCAAGTAACTGCATACCACTAGCATCTGATACTTCTGTAGCATATTCGTCTGTTAATTTGTATCTTATATAATCTTTTGGAAGAAGTATTTTATTAGTATTTTTATAAATGTCAGGCTCATTATTTCTAACCCACAATATTTTTGATGCTGTAAATCCTGTAAGCGCTGGATTGGCAGTTATTTCAATCAATCTTTCTTTACCTACCAAATCAGTTATCTCTTCACATTCTTTTACTGTACGTTGGTCACACCATATTATAGAGTTTCTTAGGGTATTCCCTTCTTTATCTAGCATAACTAAACCATGCATCTGTCCTGATAATCCAATTCCTTTTATACATTCACTGCTTATATCTGAACTTTGAATTACATGTCTTATAGATTCAACTACAGCTTCCCACCAATCATTTGCATCCTGTTCTGCCCAACCTGCTTTCTCTTGTATAAGAGGATATTCATATGTACAACTTTCTATAGTATTTCCTAGTTTATCAAATAAGACTGTCTTAGTACCTGATGTACCAATATCTACACCTAATACATACTCCAACTTCATCCCTCCTTGAGACATCACTTAATAATTATCGTTTTCCTAATTCAAATTTTTTATATTTTAGGCATATTTTACTTGCTTTATTTTTGTTAGTATATTAAACTAACTTATGAACTAATAATAAAATATTTAATTATCTTTGTCAATGCAAAATAGCCTTTTATTTTTGTCTAAAAAGTATTACAATATTATTTTAAGGAGGAATATCAAATTGGTTACTGATAAATACACTATTCGAGAAATGAATGAAAGATTGGTACTTGAACAAATTATAAAGAATGGTCCTATTTCTAGAGCAAGTATAGCCTCTACTATAGGATTAAATAAAGCAACTATATCTGCTATTACCAAAAAACTTATCGATGAGTCTCTGATTCATGAAATAGGAATTGGAAATAGTACTCATAGTGGCGGAAGAAAGCCCATACTTTTAGTATTCAACAAATGTGCAGGGATTTCTTTAAGTATGGATATTGGATATGACTATATATTTTCTTCTCTATCTTACTTAGATGGGACTATTATAAAATCTAAGAAATTAATGGATATACAAGTAAATAAAGATAATGTTATACAATTAATAGATGAAATTATAGATAGCTATAACATATCCAAAATAGATACTCCTTATAATGTAATAGGGCTTACTTTAGCTATACATGGGATTACTTGTGAAAATAACATATTATTCACTCCATATTATAACCTCAATGAGATTGATTTATATGGTATCCTAAGTAAAAAATACGACTTCCCTATTCATATAGAAAACGAAGCAAACTTAACAGCTTTAGCTGAGAGTACTTTTTCAACTGTACATAATTCACTACTTAGTCTTAGTATTCATAGTGGATTTGGTTCAGGCATTATAATAAACAATAAATTATATAGTGGTAGAAATGGCATGAGTGGCGAAATTGGTCACACTATTATCATGCCTAATGGTAAACTATGTCCTTGTGGAAATCGTGGTTGTTTAGAACAATACTGCTCAGAGAAGAAAGTGTTTGAACAAATTTGTTCTTTAGAAAATATTCCTAAAATAGACCCTGATATGGTAAAACAACTATACTATGAAGATAATGAGAATACTAAAAAAGTTATCCATGAGTTTTGTAGTTATCTATCACTAGCTATAAACAACGCTATTGCAACTTATGCTCCTGAGATAATATATTTAAACAGCCAAATAATCAGAAATATACCTGAAATATTAGAGATTACAAAAGATATGCTAGTTAGCTCTTTTAACAAAGGCATAAATATAGAAATTTCATCGTTAGGTTCTGAGGCATCTCTATATGGTGGCTCTGCTGTCAATATTAAAAGCTTCTTAAATATACAAAACCTAACTTTGATGAATGAAATAAATGATAAAATAGCTGTATTATAATATTGAATAATCTGAGAACTAGCTTATTTAAGCTAGTTACATTTTTTAATATCAAATTGAATCTATCTATTACTTTTACTAAGATTGTAATAGGCTAAAAAATACAACTACATCTAAATCAGCATTTACAACAGATGAATCACTTCATAAGTCACTTTATTTAATAGCTTTAAGTTATATAAGTGAATTCAAAGTCTTAGAAACTGACCTAAATTATTAAATCAATAAAATATTCATCTTAATTAAATATTAGTTATAGTAATTATGAAATTCAAAAAAGTTAAGAATATCTTCATACATGTTCTATTTTTATAAGGATATAAATAATCTTAAATAAGGGTTATGACTATATAGCCATAACCCCTTTAAATTGTATATTCCAAAATCAAATTTATTCTGTAGTTAATACAAAATTATTTGCATTCTTTTCTCAGAAGTTATATATTAATTAAATCTTAATATATATTGTATTTATTCATCATCAGATAATAAACTTGCTGTTGGCTCAACAATAGAAATATTATCTTTACCTATTTTCTCCAGTTTTACTGCTAATTCTTTTGCGTCTGAAAAAGCTGATTCAACAACCATACCTAAATTTAGCCCTGAAATAATCTTAATTCTGTTATCACTACTAGCCTCTAATAACGCTGCATTGCATGGTGTTCCACCTAGTAAATCTACCATTATAACTATTTCTGAACTTTCCTTGTATACTTCCAAAGCCTTTTTAAGTTTTTTTATTGTTCCTTCAATTCCATCATCTTGTTTCATATTTACAGTAGGATAATCTATAGAATTTCCTATTATCATTTTTGCAGAATTTAATACTTCTTCAGCCATATTTCCATGACTCATTAAAATAATACTATTCATTTTAATACACCTCTCTAAATCTATAAAATATCTACAAGATAAGTTTTCTTGTCATCAGGTGTCATTATAGTTGTTATTTCAATTCCTTCATCTAAAAGTTTTTTAAATGCTTCTTTCTCTTCCTCTGTAACACTGATATTAGGTTTTAATACTGTTGTATCTTTTCTACTTGACATATTTCCTACATTTATATTGTGTATTTTTAATCCAGCTTCTACAAATGGAATAAGGTCAACAGGAGACTTAACAATTAATAATACATTTTGCCCTTCATACTTCCCAGCAGTAATATTTTTTATAGCAGTCTCTTCTGTAATTATAGATGATGCTATTCCAGCAGGTGTAGCCATTCTTAGAACTTGTTTTTGAACAGAATTATTAGCTACTGCATCATTTACTACCATTAATCTTGTAACACCTAACTTATTACTCCACATAGTTGCAACTTGACCATGGATTAAACGGTCATCTATACGAATATTTTTTATACCTTTCATTTCCATATCTAATATCACCCTTTCCTTATTTTAAAATACCTAATGCATATAAAATTATTGAAACAACCATTACACCTAAAATTAAGTATATAGGCTTTATGTTCTTTTTAAGAGCCCAATAAACAACTAAAACTAAAATTGCAGGAACTAGTCCAGGCATAATTTGGTCTAATATTTCTTGACCTTTCATTGTAAAGTCCCCTTGTTGAAAATTCAAAGCAACATTAGCTTTTACTACAGATGGTATTAATGCTCCCACCACCATTAATCCTAAAATAGATGTACTCTCAGTTAAAATCTTCAAACTTTTTTCAATTGAAGATATTAGCTTAGTACCTGATGTATATCCAGCATTAAATAGTGGTATACTTAATAATTTTAACGCTACACTCACTGCAATCCATAATAAGATTCCAAATGGACTTCCATCTATCGCCATATTAGCTGCTATTGCTCCAAAAATTGTCCATGGAATAACAACAAATAAACTATCTCCTAAACCTGCCACTGGTCCCATCAATCCTGTTTTAATTGAAGTAACAGCCTCTTCAGTATCTTCACTTGATAATTCCTCCATAGCTACATTAATACCCAAAATATAAGGTGCAACCCATGGATTAGTATTGAAAAACTGTAAATGATTTAATACAGCTTTTTGAAGTTTTTCTGGGTTATCTTTATATACTACCTTTAAAAATGGTAGTACTGCATAACAATATGCTAAAGCTTGCATCTTCTCATAATTTGAAGAAACAGAACTTGTGAAAAACCAACGCCATAGAACACTTTTCTTAACTTTTTCATTTGATTTATTTACTGATACATTATCACTCATCTTCATCCATACCTCCTGCCACAGTATAATGTTGTGCTTGATTTTCTACATTCTTTTTGTAAATTATAAGTGCAATTGCTCCTCCAATTAAAGCTACACCTAACAATGGTACTTTCATATATACTGCTAAAACAAAACCAATTACTAAATAACTAAAATACTCCTTAGCAGGAAGGTATCTAAGTAATAATCCTATTCCTACTGCTGGAAGTAATCCTCCAGCTACTGTTAAACCACCTGTTAACCATTCAGGTGTATATTTTAAAATTGTGTTAATTAAAGAAGGTCCAAATATTACAGATAAAGCAACTGGAATACCTGTTGTAGCTGCTGTTAATAATACTCCTAACATTTGCATATATGTTATATTTTTGTAATTTCCTTTTCTAGCTCCATCTTCTGCTTTATGAACTAGCCATATACCAATAGTATTTCTAAGAACATCTAACTGTACCATCAATAAAGCAACTGGAATACCTATAGAGATTCCTACAGATGCTTCTTGCTTCGTTGTAATAGTTATAAATGTTGCTACTATACTTGCTGTCTGATAATCAGGTATTGATGCTCCACCAAAGTTACTAATACCTAATGATAATAATTGTAGTGTCCCTCCGATATATAAACCTGTGTTTATATCACCTAAGATAAGACCAGTAATAAAACCTGCTGTTACTGGTTGATATGTTCCAAACATTGTTGAATTTTTTTCATAGTTTATAAAAAATCCATATACTACTATTAATAATAATTGCCATAATTGTGGTTCCATTATGATTTCACCTCGCTCAAAATATTTTTTAACTCTTCAAAGTTATATTTAGAATTTTGCTTTAAGAAAATAGGAATTTCTTCAAGAGGGCATTCAATTTCATAAATTTTTCCACCTTCATAACTGACCCCACTAAAGATATTCTCCCATGTATATCCTTTTGGTAAATATACTTTTCTACCTCTATCTTTATAATTCATTATTGGAGCAACCAAAATTTCATCTCCAAGCATATATGTATTATCAATCTCCCAAGCTTTATCATCTTCAGGAAATTCATAAAATAAAGTTCTCATAACTGGTGTACCTTCTTCATGAGCTTCTTTCATCAATTTTGATAAATAAGTTTTTATACTCTCTCTAATTTTGATAAACTTTGTAAGAATTGTTTCAACTTCTTCACCATAAGACCATATTTCATTAGGAGCTCCTGTTACCATTGAACCTCCACCTTTATTTGATAATGGTTTGCTATGAGGCAATCTATCTCCATGCATTCTTAAAATTGGTGAAAAGGTAGCATATTGGAACCATCTTACCATAAGTTCTCTAAATTCTGGGTCTTTAGGATTTCCTCCATGGAAACCTCCAATATCTGTTGTCCACCATGGTATACCTGCTAGTCCCATATTTAATCCTGTATTTACTTGATTATTAAAAGCTTCAAAACTAGAATCAATATCACCAGACCATACTAAAGCTCCATACTTTTGAGCTCCTGCCCAAGCTCCTCTTACAAGAGTTACAACAGACTCTGTATCATCATGTAAACCATGATAAATCATTTTTAAATAATCAATAGGATAAATGTTACCACAACTTAAAACATTTCCTTTTTTATATCTATAGTTATCAAAATCATAAACAGAATATCCAGGTTCAGCTACATCTAACCAATAATAGTTAATTCCAAGCTGTTTATAATTTTTATCTATTCTATCCCAAACATAGTCTCTTGCATCTCTGTTTGTCATATCTACAAATACCGTATTCCCTTGAATTTGCATTGTCATTCTGACACCACGATTAACATTAACTAAATAACCATTTTCTAAATAATCATTGTAGTTTTCTGCATCACTTTGAACTGTAGGCCATACAGATACCATTGGCTCTACTGAATACTCTTCTTTTAGTTTCCTAACTAATTCCTTGGGATTTTTCCAATAATCTAGGTCAAATTTATATTCACCTTGTTTAGGCCAATGGAAATAGTCAATTGCAATTGATGAAAGTTTAATTCCCCTTTTAGAATATTCTTCCACAACATCTAAAACTTCTTCTGAAGTTCTATATCTTAATTTACTTTGCCATAGCCCTAAAAGGTTTTCAGGCATCATAGGAACAGTTCCTGTAACTTGAGAGTAATTTTTATTTAGCTCTTTTGGGCTTTCTCCACAAGTAATCCAATAGTCTATAAATTTCGTAGAAAACATCTTCCATTCTGTCATATTTTTGGCAAAAGATACTTTTCCAATCCCTGGATTATTCCATAAAAATCCATAACCTAAACTAGAAATATAAAAAGGAACTGATATTTGAGAATTTCTTTGTGCCAATTCTAGCACAGTATTCTTTAAATCTAAAAATTTATGTTGATATTGTCCCATTCCAAAAACTTTTTCAGAAGGCTCAGACTCAAATCTAGTAGTCACTTCAAAGTCTCCATTATAACTTGGTCGATATTCTCTTGATTTTAATTTAAGAGTAGAGTTGAAGTCTTTGGTAATTTCTATTGTACCTACATCTTCCCCACCATCATCATGTTTTACAGCTCTTAATCGAATATACTCTTTCAATAATATTTCATTTTTATCATTGTAAAAAGTGATTCTATCTCTATGGTCTAAGACAGCCTTTATCTTTCCATTTTTAATGATTACACTACCATCTTCATTTTTATTAATTATAATATCGTCTTTATTTAACTTAGGTTTTTCGTTAAGAGCATAGTTTTCATCAACAAAATTTTGGTCCACAAATGACCTGATACGTAAAGAATTTTTTCCCCATGCTTCTATTCGCAATAATTCATTGTCAAACCTTTTTTCAATATAATCTTCAAATATTCTTACCACAGCCACCCTCCTAAATAGATGATATAGTGTTATATTTAATGTACTGTTAGGTCAACTACTTTAATATATCAATTGATGTAGATGATTTTATTTTGTCATTTATTTGTACATTAAACTAACTTACCAATAATATACTTTATTTGACTCTATTTGTCAATCGTTTTCCATAATTTAACGTAATTTTCCAATTTAATAAAAAATAATACTTTTTAATGTCTTAAATTTCTTTTAATTTATATTTTTTAGTTTGTCATGATTAGAAAGTATAACAAATCATATATTTTTAGTAATTTTTTTGTACTGCCCCATATGTATTAAATCATTCTATAATGGTAATTGGTATAATTTGAATTTGTTAGTAATTTGATTAATTAATACATGTTTTAAATATAATTTATAGATTTTATGACAAAAACAAAAGATACTAGCTTTAACAAACTAGTATCTTCAAGAGTTTTGTTCTTTTAATTTTAAAATTACTACAAATTTAATTTATATAAATAATCATTTTATAAATTCATTTATATTATTATAGGTATTCAATACTCTTTTAATATTAAATAGTTATCATACTTTCTAAAAATATATTTATTTTCCTTCTTCAGATTCATCAAATCCAACTATTGGTATATTAAAATTGTATTCATTAAGTAATTTTTCCAACTCTTCTATAAAAATTCCTTTACCATCTACCATTTGTACATCATTTATTTTGTTCATCAAATCAGTGCAACCGCATAATTCACCAGACCACTTCTCAGAACTACATGTCTTATTATAACCACAGCTTGGGCTACCATCTATTGCAATAATACTTTTTATATTGTAATTATTTTTTAAGTATTCATCAAACTGCATTATATAAGGTACCAACATTTGTCTACACTGTTTTCTAAAAAACATATTATCAAACTGTTCTTTTACATGCCCCCATCTATTTATTCCATACATAATTATCTCTGGGCAAGGTAGTTGAATTATTCCATATCCATTATTTATTAAATCTACTGCTATATTTTGTGCACCTTTAAATTCTGATGAGCCCTCTACTTTGGAGTTACAGTTTAATATACAATGACATACTACTACAATCTCTCTACTTCTTTTCATAATAATCTCCTTAGTTATTCTTAACTTTAATAATACTATATATTTCACCAATTATATTATTTATTTGCTCTATATTCGTAATATTCTATATAGAAATATACAATTAGTAATCTTTTATAATCTATAATATGATAAATGTATACATTTTTTAGGAGGTATTATAATTGAATACTAAAAAAATCACGTTTTCTTCAATGTGTATAGTTATTAACATTGTCTTAGGTATATTTATATCTATGATAAACATACCTTTATTATTTTTAGATACAGTTGGTACTGTACTTGGGGCTGTTGTATTAGGTCCTTTTTGGGGTGCTCTTATTGGTGGATGCACAAACTTAGTTTTAGGTGTTATATCAGGACCTACAAATATTCCTTTTGCTCTTGTAAATATTGCTCTTGGTCTTATTGTCGGTTATATTTCTAAGAAAAAAGGGTTTGGCTATAAAGAGGCTCTTATCACAGGAATAATTTTAGCTGTTGTTTGTCCTTTAATTGGTACTCCTATTTCAGTTTTATTATTTGGGGGATTAAGTGGAAGTGGTGCTGATTTATTGGTTGGTTTTTTAGTTCAATCTGGGCAGAAGATATTTACTGCTGCATTCTTTCCAAGAATTCTCAGCAATATAGTGGACAAGCCTTTATCTTGTATCATGGTTGTATATTTTATAAGTAAAATGCCTAAAGGTTTTATAAGCCAATATAGTAGAAATACGTCTAGTTCGTCTTAATGAGTTATTTATACATATGATTTATTAATAAAGTCATAGACTTATCTTTGTATAATATTTTTTATTAGGCATTAATATTAACAATTTAATTAGATAGTATTTAAATTAATTTAATTATCTAATTTATTACTCAAAAAGAGATATTGCAGAAACATTCAATATCTCTTTTTGTATTTCTATATTATCCATATTCAATTGTTTATTTTAATCTACTATTAAACTATAAATTTATTCTTTATACTTGTTAAGATTATTTGACTTATATACAGAATCCTCTATATATTCTAATACAATTGTAACTTTAAAACTTGTATAATATCTTTTAACTAGATTTATCTAGATACTTGAAGAACTAGTTATTTAGTTAAATAAATACACACTAAATCTTCTCTATTTTATTTTTTAATTTTTCTGTATTTGTATATAACTTTATCTCAAATGTTCATAAGATTATTTTCTTTTATTAACACTCTACTGTTCCTACTGCTTTTCCTACACATCCACAAACTTCCATTCTACTCTTCACAAACTCTTTAACTGAATCTAAACCTTTTTTACCATACTTCTTAGGGTCAATCACTTCTGGGTCAGAATTAATCACATCCTTAACACCATTACTATAAGCAATCCTTAATTCTGTCGCATAATTAACCTTACAAATTCCTCTTTTTATAGATTCTTTAATCATCTCATCTGGTATTCCAGACCCTCCATGTAACACTAATGGAACTGATACCACTTCTCTAATGTCAGACAATCTATCTAAATCAAGCTTTGGTTCTCCTTTATATAGACCATGTGCTGTACCTATTGCTACTGCTAGAGATGATACTCCTGTTCTCTCTACAAACTCTTTTGCTTCTAGTGGGTCTGTGTATGCTCCACCATCTCCACCATCTAAGTCGTCTTCCTTACCTCCAACTTTACCTAATTCAGCTTCAACAGGTATATCTGAAGGCATACATGCATCTACAACAGATTTGGATATTGAAATATTGTCTTCGTAACTTTCATGAGAACCATCAATCATAATAGAAGTATATCCAACTCTAAGTGCTTGCATAGCTAGTTCAAAACTTGAACCGTGGTCTAAGTGCATTGCTACAGGTATACTTGCCTTTTCTGATGCTACCTTTACATTTGCTAAATAATAATCTAACCCTGCATACTTTATTGTTGAAGGTGTTGTTTGTAGTATTGCAGGTGATTTAAGTTCCTCAGCAGCCTCTATTACTGCCATAACCATCTCCATATTTTCTACATTAAATGCACCTACTGCATAATGTCCTTCTTGTGCATCTAATAATATTTGTTTAGTTGTCACTAATGCCATAATTCATCCTCCTATATACTTATACTGATTTCTTCATTATTTAATTTCGATACTATTTCTCTACTTGTTTTACTATTTAGTAACTCATTTAAAAATTCTTCGTGCATTAACTTTGAAGATAGCTGAGACAGTGTCTTTAAGTGTAAATTATCATCACTATCTGTTGCTGCTATCATAAATATAATATTTACTAAACTTCCATCCTCTGATTCAAAATCAAATCCTTCTTTTGATACGCCTACTGCTACACGTGGTATTTTTACTGCATCTGTCTTTGCATGTGGTATAGCTATCCCCATCCCAAAACCTGTAGACGATATTTCTTCTCTCTTATAAATTTCTTCTTTAAATTTATTCTTATCTAAAAGAACACCTGATTTATCAAGTATTTCAACCATCTCATCAATTACATCTGCTTTCTTTTTTCCCTTAACATTTAAAACTACTGTTTCTTCATCATATAAAGTTATGCCATTAGATACGTTTTCCAATCTTGTAATGTTATCTGTGCTTTTATGTCTATTTTCATTTTTAATTTCAGTTGAATTTTCTGTAGTAGTTTTGTTATTTACTACTTTAGGTGTAACCACCATATAAAGTATAGCTCCTACTAATGAACCTACCAATATACACCCTACCCATAAAAGTGGCTTATTGACTAATCCTAGAACCAAAAATCCTCCATGTGGAGCTGGTACCTCTATTTTCATTATATAAGTTAAAATTGCTGATATTGATGAACCAATCATAAGTACTGGCAACACTTTTAATGGATTCTTTGCTGCAAAAGGTATTGCTCCTTCTGTTATATGAGTACTACCTAGTATATAGTTAATTAACCCTGCTGCTCTATCTTCTTCTGTAAATCTGTTTTTAAATAAAGTAGATGCTATTGCTATTACTAATGGTGGTGTTATACAAGCTGCAGATACACCTGCCATAAATAAATAATTTCCTTGTCCTAAAAGCATTGTTCCAGTTACATATGCTGCTTTATTTACTGGACCTCCCATATCAAATGCTGACATACAACCTATTACGATTCCTAATATTATAGGACTTGAATTTTGTAATCCTGAAAGGAAGTTCATCATAGCATTGTTAAGTGCTGAACATGGCCCTCCAAGCAATAACATAACTACACCGACAAAACCTACACTGACTATAGGAATTATAAAAATTGATTTAAGACCTTCTAACTGTCTTGGTAATTTTCTTAATATATGTACAAATAAATTTACTAAGTAACCTGCTAAAAATCCTGCTATAATTCCACCTAAAAATCCTGAACCTGTGTCAAAAGATATCATTCCTCCAACAAGACCCGCTAACATACCAGGTCTTCCTGATATAGATTGAGCTATAAATGCTGCTAATACAGGAACCATCAAATTCATAGAATATCCACCAACAGATTTTAATGTAGCTGCTATCTGATTATACTGTTCTGAATTTGGGTCAAATGAGTAAATACCCCACAAAAATGATATGGCAGTTAGTACTCCACCTGCTACTACTAAAGGTAACATATGAGATACACCATTCATTAAGTCCTTATATAACTTTTGACCAAATGATAAATTACCTTCTTCTTTAAGTTTGCTACTTGATGTACTTCCTTTTCTAATAGGGGCTTTCTCATCAATACATTTTTGTATAAGTTCAGTAGCTTTGTGTATACCTTCTTTGACAGGTACTTCTATTACTGGCTTTCCATTGAATCTATCCATATCAACGTTTTTATCACAAGCCACTATTATTGCATCTGCCATTTCAATATCTTTTGCTGTTAGTTTATTTTCTACTCCTATAGCTCCATTCGTTTCAACTTTTATATCGCAACCTAATTCTTTGGCAGCTTTTTTTAATGCTTCTTCTGCCATAAAAGTATGAGCTATCCCAGTTGGGCAACCTGTTACACCTAGAATCATCCTCTTACCCATTTTTATACCACCTTTCTAACTTTTATATTTTTTATATAGTCTTCTACATTCTCCAAATTACCTATACCATTACTTTCAGCTACACTTGCTCCTGTTGCTGATGACCTTTTTAATGCATTTTCAATATCTTCTTGATTTTCTAACCATATACTCAAAAAAGCAGCCAATGCAGAATCTCCAGCACAAGCAGAACTAACAACTGTAACCGGTTGAGTACTAGCATAATAAATCGATTTTCCATTATAAAAATAAGAACCCTTTTCCCCTAGAGTTAGCAAGATATTTTGAGCACCTTTCAAGTGTAATAGCTTAAGTACATCTTTAATATCTTCTTCATCTCTTACAATAATTCCAAATATATCTTTTATTTCTTCATCATTTGGCTTTATCAAATATGGATTATATTGTAGTAATTCCTTTAGTTTTGGTGAACTTATATCCAGTATTATTTTTATATTTTTATTTTTACAAATTTTAAATATCTCTTCATAGTAATTATCATCAATTCCAGGTGGTAGACTCCCACTTATCGATAGATGACTTATATCTTCTAGAGACTCTATCTTCTCCAACATATCTAGCTTTTGTTTTTCATCTACATATGACCCAGAGTTAACAAATTTAAACTCGTCACTCCCATCATTTAAAAATATATTTATACGAGTCGTATCTTCTACCCAAGTGGGTAATACATCAAACCCTCTTTTTTCACTTTCCTCAACTATATATCTTCCTGAAAATCCTCCAAAAAAACCTAATATTTTGGATTCTATACCATAATGACCTAGTACAAATGATACATTTAGACCTTTTCCATTAGGAGAATATATAGCATTAGATGTACGATTTACTAATTTGCTTTTTATACCATTAGTAGATATATTCATGTCTATTGCTGGATTAGTAGTTAATGTATATATCATTGTCTTCCCCCTTGCTTCTGTTGTGTATATTTTCATTATAATAAAAAAGTCTATGAAAATCTTTTCACAAATAGAAAATCGATTTTCATAGACTCTTCAATTTAATTCTCAGAATTATTATACCTAACCATATAGTCTATAATTATCCTAGATATAATATACAAGGGTAACCTAGATGATACTTCATATTCAGAAATTGATATATGCTCATGCTTATATCCTACAATATATAAATCTGAATACTTTATAAGTTTTGCATTTTCACTACAACAACATGTTATAACTTTAGCTCCTCCTAAATTGGCATTTTGTGCTGACTCTACAAGTTCCACAGTATTTCCATTCAATGAAAAAATAATTATAAGCTCATCTTTTTTTATTGATTTAGATTTTATTTTCATTATATTAGGGTCATTTATAAAGACCACATTGAAATCGAGCAGTTGCAATTTAAGACTAAACTCTTTTGCTACATATTCAGTAAGTCCTCTTGCTAAAATATATATCTTACTAGACTCGTTTATAGCTTTTATTATATTAATTAATGTAGTTAAAGATATTTGTTCTATAACCCTTTGTGCTTCAATAAAAGATTTATTTATTATATCCCCCATATTTTGTATATCATCATTTTCATCTTTTACTGTTAATCTATACCTTAGTTCATTAAATCCATTTAAACCACATTTTCTAATTGCCCTTGAAACAGTTGCTGGAGATGAATATGTTTCATGAGCAATCTCTACTATAGATAATTCTGGTAATATCGACTCATTTTCATTTATAAATTTAATTATTTCAAGTTCTGTCTTAGTTAGATTTTCAGAATTAGTTTTGTTTAGCTCAATTATCATATTTTTCTCTCCTTATATCTAAGTTTGTCAAATATTATATAAATAATATATTCCCTCTTAACTACTTATTTTTATACACAATTAAGATTTAGTCAATGTCTATATATGTAAATTTATAATATCATAATTTTGTACTTCAATTTATTATAGTGTTCTGTAATAAAAATAAACAGTCTATCTCACTGAAAAAATCTAAATTCATGTGTAATATCTTTCTTTTTTATCTAGCATATCTTATTTTTAATATGACTTATTTCCTAACTGTTGTACACTAGTTATGAGATTAAATATTTGTATTGTGGTAGCAGTCATATTATCGCTAGCAGTTTTTTTATCCATAGCCTCTTCTATTGTCATAGCTCTATTTACTATAGAAAAATAAGCATCTATGCCGTCTTCATTACACTTAACTGCATCTTCTGTTGTTGCTCCAGCCAAACCTATTACTTTTATCCCATATTTTTTAGCCAATTTTGCAACTCCTATTGGTGCCTTGCCCATAGCAGTTTGCTTATCCAATCTACCTTCTCCTGTTATTACAAAGTCTACATCTTTCAACTCATCCTCTAATTTAATTTCTTCTAATATTATTTTTATGCCAGATTCTAACTTTGAATTTAAGAATCCTAAAAAGGCAAATCCTAATCCACCTGCTGCTCCTACCCCTTCTACATTGGCTATATCTTTGTCCAAATCATTTTTAACTACATTAGAAAAATTTCTAAGCCCATTATCTAACTCTTCAATTATTTCTCGTGTTGCACCTTTTTGAGGTCCATATATGTATCCAGCTCCATTTTCTCCAAACAGTGGATTGTTTACATCACAAGCTATTTTAAAGTTACATTCATCTAATTCTTTTAGTCTATTATCTATTTTTATGTGTCTTATTTTATTTAAAACTTTTCCACCTAAATCTACTAATTTATTATTCTTATCATAAAACTCAAACCCTAAAGCTTGAAGCATACCTACTCCTGCATCATTGGTAGCACTTCCACCTAATCCTACTATAAAATTTCTACAGCCCTTATTTATTGCTTCCTTTATTATTTCTCCAACACCATAAGTTGTAGTGTATAAAGGATTTCTAAGTTCAGTTGGGACTAATGTCAATCCTGATGCTTGAGCAATTTCTATTATTGCAGTATTCGTATCTTTTAATAATCCATATGTCGCATTTACTTTCTTAATTATTGGCCCAGTAACTTCTATAGTTTCTTTTGTCCCATTCATTCCTTGAACTAAAGCATCTACTGTTCCTTCACCACCATCAGCAAGTGGTAGTATCTTTACCTTTGCATTTTTTTCAACTTTTAATATCCCTTTTTTGATTGCATTTGCTGCTTCAATTGAGGATAAACTCCCCTTAAAGGAATCTATAGAGATTAATATTTTCATATTTATCTACTCCTTATTTTAATATACGATTTTATAATATTAATAAAAGAGGTATTACCGATTTTCAAGTAATACCTCTTTGTTTTATTTTTAAATTAATTTATGTGATTTTTCTTAATCTCATCAAGTAGTCCATCTTCTAAATAAATTTCTAATGCACAACCCACCATTGCCTTTACTGCTTTATGAAGTTTATCATAAGCTTCTGAAGAATTTGCATAATTTAGAAATTCTTTTTCGTGAACATATACCATTGGATTTATATCTAAAGCTATTTCTGTATACATAGTAGGGCAAACTTGACTTACATTACCTATATCTGTAGAACCCACTGGTCCATCTTTTCCCTCTAGTATATCTGTTATACCTGCTTCAATCAAATTATTTTTTGTTATATTTTGAAGTACTTTATTATTTATTATATTGTCAAAAGAATTTTCAAAATATCTATAAGATAGCTTAGCTCCTGTCATTAACTCTGCACCTTTTGCACAGTTTATAACTTTTTTGGTAACTTCATCTAAATAACTTCTTTCAGCAGCTCTTACAAAAAACTTACAAGCAGCTTTTTCTGGAACTATATTTGGAGCTTCTCCTCCATTTGAAACTATACCATGTATTCTAACATCTGATTTTACATGTTGTCTTAGAGCATTTATTCCAGCAAAAGTAAGTTGTACTGCATCCAATGCATTAACTCCCATATGAGGATGACTAGCCGCATGTGCTGATACACCTTCAAAACTAAACTCTAATGAATCTATTGCTAAAGCTTTGCAGTTTATATTATTAAAAGCTTCTATATGCATCTGATAGCTTACATCAATATCATCAAAAGCTCCTGCTTTAACTAAGTCACATTTTCCTCCTGTTGTTTCTTCAGCTGGTGTTCCTATTAATACAATTTTTCCTTTAAAACTTTCTTTTAACTTGCTTAATACTATACAAGCTCCTAGTGTAGATGCTGCAATCCAGTTATGACCACAAGCATGACCTGGCTCTTTATCTTCTCCATATCCAGGAAGTGCATCATACTCAGCTAAAAACGCTATAGTAGGACCATCACTATCTCCTAGCTCTGCTCTAAAAGCAGTATCCATATTACAGTATGGATAAGTTGTATCAAATCCATATTCCTTCATTTTCTCTACTAAATATTTCGATGATATATATTCTTCATCTCCTAGCTCTGGGTTGTTGAATATAAAATCGCATACTTCTTCAATTTCTTTTCCAAGTTCAATCTCTATCTCATAAGCTCTTTTCTTTATACTCTCTATCATAACTTACCTCCTATTAGAATCCTAGATATAATCCTACTGTCAAAAATACCATTACAAGAATTGTTAATACTACCATTAGAGGAACTATGAATCTAACCCACTTTGACCAAGGAATATTAGCTACTGCTAGTGCTCCCATTAAAACACCTGATGTAGGTGTTATTAAGTTAGTTACACCTATCCCAAATTGATAAGCTGTAACTATCATTTGTCTAGATACATCTACTAAGTCTCCAAGTGGTGCAAGTACAGGTATTGTAAGTGATGCAAGTCCTGATGCTGATGGTATTAAAAATGCTATTAATCCTTCTATTAAGAAAGTTAAGTTTATAAATATAGTTTTTGGTAATCCATTTAATAAATTTGCCGCAGAATTTAAAATTGTATCTATTATAAATCCATTTTCTGCTATTATTACGATTCCACGTGCAAATGCTATACATAATCCTGCTGTCATTAAATCTCCAGCTCCACTTATAAATGAATTAACTATTTCATCTTGCTTAAGCCCTGATGCTATTCCAGATATTATACCTATGGCTGTAAATATCATTGCAATTTCAGCTATATACCATCCTAATTTTAAAACACCAAATATCATAATTCCCATACCTATTACGAAAATTGCTATTACAATGGCTTCTCTTTTTGTAAATTCTTTTATGTTTGTATCACTATTAACCATTGATTCTTGATTCAGTGATATATCATGTACTAAAGACTTTTTAGGGTCTTTTTTTACTTTATTAGCATACATCATAACAAATGCTATAGATATAGCCATATATATTATAAACATAACAACTCTAAACTCTATTCCAGAACCTGGTGCTATTTGTGACAATGCCTGTGCTATTCCTACAGAGAAAGGATTAGTAGTCGCCGCTCCAAATCCAGCTGTTGCCCCTATAAATACTGTTGCCACCGCGGTTAATGAATCATATCCCATACTGGTCATAAGTGGAATAAATATCATATAAAAAGGTAATGTTTCTTCACTCATTCCAAAAGTTGTACCACCAAGACCAAATAAAATCATAGATATAGGTATTATTAAAAATTGAAACTTCTTCATTTTATTTACAGTGTGTGCTATAATGGCTTCTATTGCACCTGTTTTATTAACTATTCCAAAAGCCCCTCCAACTATCAAAACAAATCCAACTACTTCAGCCGCATCTATAAATCCATTTATAGGAGCTGAAAATACATCAGTAATACCTTGTGGATTTGATGGTGCTTTTTCATAAGTTCCAGCTACAACAACTGACCTTCCGTCTATATCTACCCTTTCAAAATTTCCACTTGGTACTATCCAAGTAAGAACTGCCATTACTACTATTAATAAGAATATTATAGTAAGTGTCTGCGGCATAGTAAACCTCTTCTTTTTTAAACTGCTCATTTTTATTCTCCCCACTTTTAAATTAAAATATTTTATTATTGCATCCCTTTTCTATCCTATTTTGTATAGATGTAAAAAAGCTCAACATGGATACATGTTGAGCTAAATGTGCTAAATACAATATACCTACATCTTCCCTTTATCTTATCTAAGATAGCTCTCCATCAAAATTCGGGATGAATTTGATGACAGTACTGTATCTATTAAATACAGTCCCAGCACTAGCTTTGGACACTAGCACTTCGGCACTTACTCCTTTTATATTGCTTCATTGGTTTCCAACCTCTTCAATACTAATCTTAGTAAATGCAACCTCTACCTCAATCTTTTTATTAGATGAGGTAATGCTTATTAAATTTTATTTATTGTAAATAATTGTAGCATAATATGTCGAGATTGTAAATATTTTCAATATAATATACTTAGAATTAAATTTTATTTTCCACATCAATAAACTTTATATCTGCACATACATTCAAAGAATGTAGTATATTTTTATATCTAATTTTTTAAAGTCTGAAGATATATGTTTTTATATGTAACAAATTATACTTTCTCTATTAAGTGAATCTTTGGATATTTTTATTAGATGTTTATTAATAATTGATTACCATAAGAAATCATTCCATTGTATCCTCAACTATTTATTCAATTCTTTTTTAAGATAAATTGGTGGATACTTAACACTTTTTAATTCTTCATTACTTTTTAGAAGCTTATTGTTTTCTACATTATAAATTTGTAACATAACTTTATTTACATATAGGGCATAATAATCATCACTATAAAAATATTGATATTCATATTGTGAATCATCTTTATAATTTACTCTATACAGTATTCCATTATAGCTTGCTTTCTTTGCTTTTTCTTTTGTAATACTCTTTATATCATCTTCCAAAATGCCTTGCTTTACCATATATTTATTGATATATATCTCAGCCTCCTTCCATGGTCTGAAATAGTTATTATATACAACACTTCCTGCTATACCTACAATACCTATAATTAATACTACTAAAATAATTCTATATTTTCTCATGCTAATTCCCCTTCTTTTATTATTTAAAACTATTATAATTCACTAAAAAAAGATGTTATATTTTTCTATTAGAATATAACATCCCTCGTATTTAGTATCAATATACATGCCCTAACTGGTAGGTTAAAAGGCCCTACTGTCAGTATTTTTATTAAGTAGTATATATATTTCCTACTTTCCATGTAGTTTTATTTCATTATTATAAAAATTTCACAAGTATTTGTTTTAGAATATCTATTGCAATATTTCAATTAACATAATAAGTATCATATTAAGCTTCTAAATTTATATATTCAGCAATATGACTTTATAAGCTGTAATATTACATCAGCTGCCTTATTTGAACCACCTGCATTATAAAAGCTTTTTGATAGTTTAATTGCCTCTTCTTTGTATTCATTATCATTCATAACTTTAAATACAGTATCTTTAATATTTTTTGACCTATTTTCTTTTAACATCAGTCCTGCACCTAAATAAGCAACTCTATTAGCTACCATTCTCTGCTCTGAATGTTGTGGAAATAAGACCATAGGTACTCCATAATATAAACTTTCATTCACACTATTCATACCACAATGAGTGATAAACACATCAGCTTCTTGAAGTATAGCAATCTGTTCAACACTATTTTTAACTTCAAAGTTATTTGGTATATTCCCTAAACTTTTAATGTCAGTATCTCTACCAACAGACATAATTATATCAACATCACAATCTTTAAATGCTTTTATACAGTTTTCATAAAAATTAACATTTTTATTATTAATCGTACCAAGTGAAATATATATAAGTTTTCTCTTTTTATCTTTAGGCCTAACAATCAACTTTGATACTGATGGCCCTACAAAAGAATATTTACTGGAAAAAGTTTCTGACATTGGCTGAAATTCTTTTGATGTATATACAATAGTATTTGTATCATTATCATTAGAAATCATAGAAACAAAGTTTTTTATATAATATCCTTTTCTTTGTAAGAGCTTTATTTTTTTATTAATACGTCTCATCCCCAAAAACATATGAACAACTTCCATAAAACTTTGCTTCATCATTTTTGCTGTATGTTTATTAAATGCAAAAGTTGTTGTAGAGCATATATATGGAATATTAAGTTTTTGTGCAAACAACTTTCCCCAAAAGCTTAATGAGTCTGATACAATACAATCTGGATTAAAAACTTTAAGTTCTCTACATACTTTTTCATCTAAAGATATTGTAGTGTCTGCTATCATCTCAATTAACCCAGAGAAATCCTTGCCAATTTTTTTCTCATCTTCAGGACGTAATTCTGGGAGATATTTATCACAACTAATAAATTTTGCTCCAGCACCTTCAATTTTATCTTTAAATTCATTAAAAGAATAATACAATACTTCATTCCCTCTGTCTACTAATTCATGAACTACTTCAATGGTCGGATTAGTATGACCATATGCAGGAATGCTGAAAAAAACTATTTTACTCATATTTTATCCATCCTTTTATAATTTTTTTAAAATTATTCTTCTTTATCTGTTACTCCCATATGACCTATAAAATTTACCAAATCACGTTGATGAACAATTCCTAGTCCTCTTTCTTCATCTCCAAGTATCAATAATTTATCTCCTGTGTTTATATTAAATATATCCCTTGCTTCTTTTGGAATAACAATCTGACCACATTCTCCAACTACAACAACTCCAAAGAAAAATTTTCCTTTAGGTGGTATTATAATACCTGTTTTTTCTTCTGAATGATTGACTAAATCATCTAGTTTGACATTGTACAATTTTGCAAGTTTAATACAACTATCTATATCAGGAGTGGATTCTCCACTTTCCCATTTTGCTACTGATTGTCTAGATATATTAAGTTTTTCAGCTAAATCCTCTTGCGTATACTGATGAATTTTTCTTAGTCTTTTCAAATTTGTATTAAGCATATTTTAATATCTCCTATATTTATCGTACTAAATTTATTATTTAAATTCTATCAACTAATTTTAACATTTATGTATATATTGATATACATTTCTCTTGTACACATTTACCCTTTAATAAATATATTATAAGAAAATTTATAATTAATAGATACAATCTTTAATTTATCTAAAATGTCATCTTCTATTTATAAAAGTACAAGTGGGACTTTTTGTAATATATTAGAATATTATGGCTTTACTAGTACAAAATTGTTTTACAGAATTTTTAAAACGAAATTTAAATGAACTTATGGTTGTCACACTAGCAATTATAAAACGTTATGTGACAGCTACTTCAAAGATTTCCATAATGGAGATGATTTTCAGTAATGATGTCTATCACCCATTTTTAATACATTATAATTAGTTAGACAATAAATATTTGAGCATGATATTATTATATATAATAGTACGAAGAAATATAGTTTTGCCATAAATAGAAAAAGTAAAAATCATATAAATAACTATAATAATTGAAAAGGAAGTAATATATGAAAATAGCAATCATAACAACTGAATTTTTAAAAGAATTTGTAGAGAATTCTATAAAAAAATTAAATATAAATGCAGAAGTTGAAATATATATTTATAAAAACTTTTCTCATGTTGGAGATTTATATCTAGAAATTGAGGATAAGTTTGATGGATTCGCAGTCAGTGGACCCATACCTAAGGAAGCTATTACAAAAAAAGTTGGTACTATAAAAAAACCTTTAGTTGATTTTGGTACTGATTTACAAAGTTATTATGATATGTTTCTAAAACTTATTTTTAAATACAATACATTAGATTTTTCTAGAGCATACTTTGACCTAATGGATTGGGCAGATAATCCAAAAGACATATCATATTATCTATCAAATGGCACATTTGGAGACTTAATGTGTAGTATTAATGAAAATGCCTCTAAAATGAGTTTATATGATATAGCAGAACTTGAAAAAAGTATTGCAAAAAAACATATTGATTTATGGAATGAAGGTAAAATTGATTTTTCTACTACTCGTTTTAGTAGTATTGTTCCTATGCTACAAGATGCAGGAGTAAATTTTCATTTCATATATCCTGACATAGACTTATTAAAAAATACTTTTAATAGCTTAATAAAAGACATCAATTTACATAGGATGAAGATAAACCAACCAGGTATAATATATATAACAGTTAAAGATACGAACCATGATGATTATACTATAGACCAAATTTATAAAATATTAGACAATCTAAAAAAAGATAAATTAACTGATTTTATAATTGAGAAAGATAGTAGCTCTTTTAAGATTTTTACTAAATGTGAGACCATTAAATCATTAACTAAAAATTTCACTACATGTTATATAAAAGAATCTATTGAAAATAGTATAAACCTTAAAATATGCGTTGGATATGGGATTGGTAATAACATAAAACAAGCCATGTCTAATGCCATAAATGCTAATAAGGAATCTAAAATAAATTCTTTAAACTACAGTTTCTTAGTTAATGAAAGTTATGAGACAATAGGGCCTTTACTATGTGATAAGTTACTTACAGTTTCAAATAAAGTAACTCCACACATAAATACAATTGCCAAAGATTCTAAATTGTCTACTCTTACTATTCAAAAAATTATATCTGTTATTGAAATTCTACAAAAAGATGAAGTTACTCCTAAGGAATTATCTTCATGTTTAAATGTAACAGTAAGAACTGCCAATAGATTTTTAAGTAGTCTCTTGAAATCTGGAAATGCTACCATATTATATGAGAAGCAGAACTCAACAAAAGGTAGACCTGAGAGAGTATACAAATTATTTATATCAGAAAATAAATATTAAAATATAGTGTATAATAAAATATTTTATCATTAATCAGTAAATGAAATTATATAAGTTTTTAAAAGGTATATCTTATATTTGTGTTTTAAGATATACCTTTTGTAATATTTATTAATAATTTATGTTATTATTTGTTAAATTATATTTTAAACTTTATATCTCATTTAAGGAGTTGGAATATCATCTGGAATAGGACACCTATATGTTTTTCCATTCATAGATTTATCAAATTCTTCTTTTGCTTTTTTGGCTATTTCTGGATTGTTAAGTATTTTAGCTCCAAACATAGCCATAATTTTTGCTGCATATATCATACCTTTTTCTCCAATAGAACTCCCTGCACAAGCTGTAAACTGCCAGCTATGCCCAGGAGCGCCTAGATTTGTGCATCCTGTAAAAAAGTATGCTGTAGGAACTATATGCATTACATCTCCAATATCAGTAGACCCATAACTATTGAAGTTTGTAACATTTCCTCCACCATAATATAGATGAGTTCCTTCTGGCAAATTATATTTACTTATCATAGCACTATATTGCTGAGGACTTTGTCTATCCAACTCAGCTGCAAAATCCAATTCATCTTGAGTCCAAGGCTCTTGTTTAATATCATCCATACATTCTGACACAAGATTTGCTAAGACATGATTGTTTAAAGTATTATAACACCCTCCTAAAAACTCCACTTCAACCTCAGTCTCAGTCATCATTGCAGCTCCTTTTGCTACTTTTATAAGTCTTTCATATGTATTTTCCACAGCTTCCCTACTTAAAGCTCTTGTATAATACCATACTGATGCTTTATCAGGAACTATGTTAGGTGCTACTCCTCCATCTGTAATGGTATAATGAATTCTTACATCAGAAGTAACATGTTCTCTCAAATAATTAGCTCCTACGTTAGTAAGTTCCACAGCATCTAAAGCACTTCTTCCATTTTGAGGGTCTGAACCAGCATGTGCAGTTCTTCCTTTAAAATGAAATTTTACAGAGTTAACAGCTGTTGATATACCAATTGTAGCTTCACTAATCTTATTTGGATGGAAATTTATAGCTAAGTCTAATCCTTCAAATGCGCCACCTCTAGCCATAAACCCTTTACCTGTTAATTGCTCTTCTCCTGGACATGCATAAAACACTATAGTCCCACTTAAATTGTTTTCTATCATTTCTCTTTTAAGTCCTACTACTGCGCCTACATGTGCAGTACATAATAAATTATGTCCACACCCATGACCATAACCTCCCAATTCAAATGCTTCTTGCTTTGTTGAAACTTTTTGATTTAAACCAGGTAGTGCATCAAATTCTCCCATAAAACCTATAACTGGTTTACCTGAACCAAAGCTTGCCTTAATAGCTGTAGCTAGACCTCCTACTCCTACTTCCACATCAAATCCTTCGCATCTTAGAAAGTTTGCTGTATTTTCACATGCTTTGAACTCTTTAAATGCCTTTTCTGGATTTCTCCATATTTTCTTACTCAAATCATCAAGTTTAAATCTTTTATCATCTATCTCACTTATAGATATACTTCCTATCATTACTTCTACCCCCTATAAATTATTACATATTAACCAAATATAAGCGGACCTATTATACTAGCAAATGCCACTGAGGCAATAGTTACAGTAACAAATCCTCCTATAATCATCTTTGGTAATAAATAATCTGTTGCTCTTTGCTTTTCTTCTTCAGAGCCTTCCATTGCATCAATACCTTCATTAGAAATTATCTGTGTTGCTGGATATGCAAGCATACAAGTTACCCCAATTGCAGCTGACATTCTTGGAGAATATCCTAACATTTTTCCCACAGTTGCAGTAAATAGTATTATAAATACAGAACCTACAACAAGTATTCCTATAGTCGGAACAATCATACCAAATAATGCTGTTGGAGTCACCTTGGCAAGCCCTCCAGGTAACATCAGCATACAACCAAACATTATAATTCCATTAGATTGAGATTTATCTAAAATCCCTTTTTCTAAAAACCCTATCCTTGTAAAAATTAACCCTACCAACAAACATGCTATATTGGGATTTAAATAATAGTTTGTAGGAGTAAATCCAGGTATTATAGTTGCCAATCCTACAAAATTACCAATCATGGCTACAATTGAAAGTTTCGCAAGATATACTAGAGTGGATGATTTCTTACTTGAATCTTCCTTAAAAATCTTCATACTTGGAAGTCTAAAATTACTTTTTATTTCATCCTTTAAGAAATCACCTTTATCTCTTTTAGATTTTAATTCTTTATTTATACAATATGTTGTTATAGGAATACCAAAGAATTTTTGAAATGATAATACTAGAATTACAAATGCTGCAAGTTCAGGTCTATTTGCTGCTTCTGCTACAGTTGTTACAATAATACCAGCAACAGTAGAACCTGCTATTGGAGGTGCTGCTATTAAAGCATACTCTCTCCCAAATAACATACTACCCACTGTGAGACAGCCAACTGCTATGCCTACAATCCCTACTAATGCAATTACAACCGTTTTCCATTCACGACATAAGTCTTCAAGATTTATAAGTGTTCCTAAGTTAGTTATTAGTAATGCTATGCCAAAGTTACTCATTGCAGCCAATATGCCTGATGCACCTGTAATGTCTTTTGGTAGAATATTTGTCCAAAATCCCAATAAAAATATAATACACACAAATAGCAATGTCGAAATTGCACCTTTTGTTTTCTTAGATAAAAACTCACTAAAAGCATAAATCATTACACATACAGTAAAGCATGTAAGTGGATTCCAAAAATTTTCCATTGTTGTTTCCTCCTGAATATAATAATTTTTTTATCAATAAAACAATAATTATAAAATGTATATTCTGTAGTTAATTTTAACTACATATAGCACAACTTGATATTTCCATGCGTCTCAAATTATTCTCAAAATACCTAAATAAATATATCTATAGTTAATCTTTTAAATGTTAGCTATAAATTATTGAATTACTAGATTTCTTTTGAACCTTTAAGCCTCTGCATTATTAGATAGATGTAGAATTGTACCACAATTATCTTTAATTTTGATATACATGTTAGAAAACTTATATTTATTTAAATATTGTATATAAGATTTGCACTTTGTATGCGTCTTAAATTATTCCTAAATTATCTAATATAAATTATTAACATATCTATTACTAAAAGATACCTCCTTCTAAATCTTCTTTAACCTTAAATCTAAACTTATATTTGATATTATTCTCCCCCTTTCAAATTAAGCTTTGTCTAATAACTTTAAAAAGTATGTTTTAAGAAACAAAATTATTTATCATGTTAAATTAATGTTAAGCTATTTATATTTATAGTCCTAAATTATTCTTAAAATAACCATAAAAAACTATTAAGTTTTAAAGACCTTACCCTTTATATTGTCATACTATTCTTGATATAAATTATAGTTTCAAATTTCATTCTTGTCAATATATTCTGATATTTTTTATATATAAAAATGTGTACCTCCAATTATAGTAATTAGATTAACCACTTTACTATCACTATTTTTAGGAGAATACACATTTTATTTTATATATCTAACGAACTTAAATTATCTCCATTAGATTTTATGACCTCTTTATACCAGTCAAATGATTTTTTCTTACATCTCTTAAAACTACCTTTACCTTCATCGTCTAAATCAACATATATAAATCCATATCTTTTACTCATCTGTCCTGTAGTTGCACTGACTAAGTCAATTGGTGCCCACATTAAATATCCAAAACATTCAACATTATCCTCTTTAATTGCAGACTTCATTTGTGATAGATGCTTACTTAGATACTCAATTCTATAATCATCATTTATAGTTCCATCTTCCTCAACTCTATCATATGCTCCTAATCCATTTTCTGTAATTAAGATAGGTAACTGATATTTTCTGTAAATATAGTTTAAAGTAAATCTTAGTCCTATAGGGTCTATTGCCCATCCCCACTTACTTTGTTCCAAGTATGGATTTTGAACTCCTCCAAATAAAGATTTATCACTTGATAAGCTTTCTTTTGGAATAGACACACTTGAAAAATAATAATTAAGTCCTATAAAATCTAATCTACCTTCTTTAAATGCTTCTTTATCTTCATTAGTTACTTCAATATTTATATTATTTTTTTCATATTCTCTTAGTTTATATTGAGGAAACTTTCCATTACACATTGCATCAATTTGATAATAGTCACAGTCATTATCTAAGAACGCATTTAGTACATTACTAGGATTGCAATTATATGGATAAATTGGATTTAATCCAAACACACATCCAACTTTATTATTTGGATTGATTTCTCTAGCCAACTTTGTAACCTTTACACTTGCTAATGTCATATTATACCCTACATTTGCCAATGTCTGAACCTTGTCTTGCATTTCACTATACTTAATCCCTGCTATCATATAAGTAAAAATATCAGAGTGCTCTGTCTGAGGGTCAATATGATTCATCTCATTAAATGTAACCCAGTACTTTACTTTGTTATCAAACTTTCTCATTATAGTCTCACTATACTTTAAATATAAATCTATAAGCTTTCTGTTATTCCATGAACCATATTTATGTACTAAATTAATAGGTAACTCAAAATGATATAGTGTTACAATAGGCTCTATATTATTTTCTATTAAAGTATCTATTAAATCTTCATAATATTTAAGACCTAACTCATTAGGATTATTATCATCCCCATTTGGAAAAATTCTTGACCAATCTATAGATATCCTTAATGCACTAAAGCCTATTTCTTTAAATAACGCTATATCTTCTTTATATCTATTATAAAAATCAATTCCATTATGAGAAGGATAATCTAATTCTTCTTCTATTTTATCAGTAATTACTCTTGGTGTTTCATAAGAGCCTTTAGTTACAAAATCCATAATTGCAGCTCCTTTATTATCAACATCCCATGCACCTTCACATTGATGTGCTGCAATACTTCCTCCCCAGAAAAATGTATCTTCAAAATTCATAAATTTCTCCTCCTAAAATTTATACTATTACAGTTAATAGCTCTTCTGATTCATCATTTGATGAAATTACATCTAAGTAATCACTAGTATTTGTAACTACTATTATTATAGTTGAATCAAATCCTTCTTCGATAATCTTATCAGATTCAAATATTGCTAAAGAGTCACCTTTTTTAACTCTTTGATTTTGTGTTACAAGGCTTTCAAAGAATTTTCCATCCAAATTTACAGTATCTATCCCAATATGAATTAAGATTTCTAGTCCTTCATCAGTCACTATACCATAGGCATGTTTAGTTGGAAATACTATAGTTATAGTACCATCCACAGGAGACATAACCATTGATTTTGATTCACTAGGTATAATTCCAATCCCCTTGCCTAGTGCTCCAGATGAAAACGCCTTATCATTAACCTCTTCAAGTGCAATTACTTGACCTTTGGCAACATTTCCAACACTAATAGTTCTTGAGCTATTTTCATTAACTATTAGTTCTAATTCCTTTTTATTATCGTTTTCAACTTTTTCTTTTTCACCTGAAGGTATTCCTAATAAATAAGAGGCTATTGTTGCTACCACAAATGCTACTACTACACCTATTATCATAAATATAAAGTTAGACATCTCTCCTCCAACAAGATATGTTGGTAATGCTGCTAATCCCCAGACCATTCCGTATGTTTTAACTTGTGCTAATCCTGCTATTAAACCACCTAAGCCTCCACCTATCATTACTGCTACAAATGGTCTTCTATATTTCATAAATACCCCAAACACTGAGGGCTCTGTGACTCCCATAAGTGCACTAAAACTTACTGTACCAAATAATTGCTTTTGTTCTTTATTTCTAGTTTTTAAGAAATATCCAAACATAGCACCACAAACTGCAATATCAGATATTGTTGCTGCTCCCATAAAAATTGGGTCATATCCTAATGCTGTTACAGAATTTAAAGCTATTGGCATAGTAAAATTTGCTGCACCAAATACTATTAAGAGTGGTTGTAAAGCTGCATATAAAGCAACAACACTCCAATTTCCTAATGTATCAATTAAAAACATACATGCATAGTTTAATCCATCACCAATCCACATACCAATAGGTCCAAATACTGTTAATGTAACTGATAAAGTTATTATTAAAGATAATACTGGAACTAAAAAATAGTGTAGTGCTTTAGGTAAGATTTTTTTCAAACATTCAATTACAATTCCCATTGCCCATACTCCTAAAAGTATTGGAATAAAACTATTTGCATAAGTTGTTGTTTGTAAATTTATACCAAATAGACTTAACCCTTCCACGCCATCTATTGATGAGGACAATAATGTAACTGCTAATACTACTGCTATATAAGGATTTACATTAAGTCTTTTTGCTGATGCTATTGCAATTAATACTGGTAAGAAGTGAAACGTAGCACTTCTTAATGTGTCCAATATTTGATATGTAGGACTATCACTATGAATTATACCTGACATGTTTAAAAGTGCTAGTATACTTGCAAGTATCCCAGCCGCAAGTAGTACTTCAATTACTGAAGTCATAGTCTCTGAAACTACCACAAGTATGGAATTAAATATACCTTTGATACCTTTAACTCCTTTTTTGCTTTCACTCTTTATACTTGATTCACTTGAATTTAAACCTATCATAGACATAAACTCATTATATACATCTACAACATGAGTTCCTATTATAATTTGATAAGCAACATCATTAGAAACTACATCAATTACTCCTTTTAGTTTTTTAATTTCTTCTGTTTTAGATATACTCCTATCATTTAATGTAAGTCTTAAACGAGTAACACAATGTGCTACAGACTTTATATTTTCTTTTCCTCCTATGAGTTTTATTATATTTTCATTTAAATCTTTATACTTCATCTGATTTTGCCTCCAATCTTTGAGTCACCCTATTTATATGTAACATTAGATAAGTTTCTTCACTTATAGATATATCAACATTAAATTGTGATTTTACGTATTTTCTTATTTTTTGAACACTTCCAAATGATTTTGGATAAAGTTTACTCACCTGCTTATATAGGTCTATTGAACCATCTTCATCTGTTGAAGCTTCATCTGACATAATTCTTTGTATAAAGTACTGTAGATGAGTCGTAAATCTCATATAGTTTGTTGAAGTTTCATTTAACTCTACATTAAAATGATATTTTATTATAGAAATTATATCTCCTAAAGTTCTTAATTCCACAACTGTATCATCATGAGATTTTTTATTTACCTCCATATTTACAAAATGAAGCGCTATTGATACTGCTTCATCATCAGGAAGATTAATTTTCTTACTATCACCAATTAATTTTAATGCATGCATACCAATTTCAAAGTGCTTTGGATAAAATCTTTTAACATTCCATACCAAAGGACTTTTTATAAATTGATTCTTTTCACATCTTTTAAGCAAAAACTCTAGATGATCTAGTAAAGTTAAACTTAGATAGTCACTTGATTTTATGTTTAAAACTTTCTCACCATATTCAATTATTTCATTAATAAGGACTATGTTGTTAGAATCTGAGTTTTGTAATAGATAGCTAAAGTGTTCTAACATATCATATGAATCTAGTATATAAGTTCTTTCTATTTCATCTTCATTTATTACTTGTCCCACTCTTTTTTTAAAACCAATTCCTTTGACAAATACAATAATTTCATTTTTACCTCTTTTTACTAAGGCTACATTATTATTTAAAATCTGAATTATTTTCATATATTCCTCCTTTCAATAAAAAGAACCCAAGCATATATGTATAGAGTATTCCTCTATTTTTCACATATATACTTGAGTTCTGCCTGCTAATCAGTAACATACTCAAAATTATGACTACATCGCCATAATTAGAATTCTTTTTTGTTTAATTTTATATTCTATATAGTATACTATCTATGTAAATCTGTCAACGATTTCCTAAATATTTTTTGTTTTATAAACTTCACATATATTATATATCAAGTGCTGCATGATATCCTTGATATACTGCAGTAGTTATAGTAGATGGACGTACACAATCACCGATTTGTGCTACATATGGAGCACAATCTATTAACTCTTCTACTATATTTCTATTAGCTCTCTGTCCAAGTGCACATATAACATGTGTTCCTGGTACTAAAATTTCATTATTATTTTTATCAGCACAAAGAACGCCTTCCTCTGATACTTTTAATCCTTTAAATTCTGTATGTACTTCAACACCTTGTTTTTCTATTTCATCTAAAAGTATTGGACGATGTCTTATATTTGCATCTGGAGCAAGTTCACTTCTCATTTCCACTATATGAACCTTCTTACCTTCTTTAGCTAAATGTATCGCTGTTTCACATCCAGCAAGACCTCCACCAAGTACTATTATTTCTTTCACAGTTTCTACCTTATCTCTTTCTAGATAATAATTGTTTACAACTACTACATTATCGCCATCAAGTCCTGGAATTGGAGGAACTAATGGAGATGAACCTACTGCTATTATTAGGGCATCCACATTTTCTTTTTCTACATACTCCTTAGTAACTTTTGTATTTAAACGTATTTCTACACCTTCATCTTTTGCTAATTTGCTAAAAGTATTTCCAAGTTCATACATTTCATATTTAAATGGTATAGCTTTTTCTCCTTTTAAGATTCCACCTAATGCATCTGCTTTTTCACAAAGTATTACTTTATGACCACGTTGTGCTGCTGTTATCGCTGCTTTTAATCCTCCTGGCCCTCCACCTGCTACTAAAACTTTTTTAGGTTTTAATACTGGAGTTATTTCCATACCTTCTATTTCACGACCTATAAGTGGATTTACTGTACATCTTCTAGTGGAAGTTGCAGCTCTTTCAGCCATACAAGTGAAACATCTTAAACACTTGACTATATCCTCATCTCTATTTGACATTACCTTTTTTGGAAGTTCGTGGTCTGCTAATAATGCTCTTGCCATTTCAACTACATCAGCTTTTCCACTTGCTATTATCCCTTCCATTTGAGCTGGGTCATTTAGTCCGCCAAGAGTTGCAACTGGTACACTTACATGTTTTTTGATTTCCGCTGCAAGATAAACATTACATCCATGAGGTACAAACATAGATGGATGTGTTATTCCAAACCCTCTTTGATATGTTCCTGCTGAAACATGAAGCAAGTCAATTCTTGACTCTAATAGCTTAGATATTTCAATACCCTCAGCTAAATCATATCCACCTTCAAATAACTCAGAGCCACTTAATCTAAATTCTATTGGGAATCCTGGACCTACAGCTTTACGAACACTATCTAATACTTCTTGTGCAAAACGTACCCTATTTTCTAAAGTACCTCCATATTTATCAGTTCTTTTATTAAAGTATGGTGATAAGAATTGATTGATTAACCATCCATGTCCTCCATGAACCATTATCATTTCAAACCCAGCTCTTTTGGCAATACCTGCGACTTCTCCATAAGACTTTACTATATCATCTATTAATTCTTGAGTTAATTCCTTTATTTCTAGACCATCAACTCTTGTACTTGGACTTACTCCATACTGTGACAAACCTTGCTTTTTGTTTTTGTCCACTAGGTAAGTTCCTGCATATTGACCAGAATGTGATAGTTCTACACTTGGTATTGCACCATGACGTCTTATAGCATCTGCTGTATATGTAAAACTGGCTAAAGAATCAACTATTTTTAAATCTAAGTGATACGCATGTGAACCATCAGTCTCTGGATGAACCATACATTCACTTATAGTTACAGCTCCAGCCCCACCCTTTGCTCTTAATTCATAAAATGCTGTTGACTTTGGTCCTATTGTACAGTCGGCTGTTATATCTGTTCCACCCATTGGTGCAGAAAACATTCTATTTTTGAATATTACATTTCCTATTTGAATTGGTTTACATAAATTTGGATATTTTCTTTTCATAATATTATCTCCTCCATATTAACTTATTTTTTTGCTCTGATATTTTGATATTTCTTTATTATTTACAAATCTATAAACAAAGGTTAATCCTAAGCCTATTATTGCCATAACAATTCCTATTGTGAATGCTCTTGTATAATTACCATCCACTGCGTAAACATTTTTCATTACTGTAGGTCCAATGTATCCTGCAAATGCAAATCCTATAAACATGATTCCATAATTAACGCTATTATTTTTAGGACCAAACTGGTCTACTGTAAACCCTGGGAATACCCCCATAAATGCCCCAAAACATACTCCTATAATAGAAATTCCTATGTAAAACTTCACTACTTCTCCTTGTACTGAAGTTGATAAACAAAATAAACCTACAATTGAAATTATAAATGCCATTGATAAGGTATTTATTCTACCTATCTTATCTGATATATAACCTGCTACAATACGACCTGCTGTATTAAATAAAGCTAAAATGGAAACTGCCATTGCAGCTGTTGCTGATGTCATGCCTATCATATTTTGTGCTAAAGCAGATGCCATGGATGTACACATCAATCCATAAAAAGCTCCACATGTTAGTAAAATAATCATCACATAGAATATTGATGAAGAAAGCATTTCTCTCCAATCTTTATTTTTTGACTGCTTCCCTTGCATAACTGGTGATGTCCATCCTTCTGGTACAAAATCATCTGGACATTTTTCAATAAAAAATGATGCTCCACATACAACTATAAGAAATACTATCCCAATTGACTTAAATGCTGTTGTAATACCAAAACTAGTAGTTATGCTATTTGCTATTGGTGGTATAATTACAGAACTAAATCCATAAGCAGCAGTTGTTATTCCCCCTACTAATCCACGCTTATCTGGGAAAAATTTAACAGAGTTGCTTATTGTACACCCATATACCATTCCAACTCCAAGACCTAGTACGATTCCATATGTTAATACTAACATTGGTAAGCTTTTTGAAAATCCAGATAAAATCATACCAATACCAAATATAAGACCGCCTACAAAAATAACTTTCTTAGGTCCAAACTTATCATTTATTCGACCTCCAGTAATCATAGTTATAGGTCCAACTGAATTAGTAACTGTGAATACTATTGCTAAAGTGCCTGCAGTAAATGCTGTTCCATTAATTCCACTTAAGTATTCTGCCATAGGTGTAGCAAATACACTCCATGCATAGATTGACCCAATACACAAATTAATAAAACAACTTGCGATTAATATAATCCATCTTTTTTTAGTATAGTTCATTATTTTTTCCCCTCCAAACAATTCAATCTATTCCTTTTATTTAGGTTAATATTATCATAATAATGTTTTCATGTAAATATAAACATGTAATTAATTACATGTTTGTATTTACACTTTTTTTTATTTAACCTATTTTTTTATAAATAATGATATAATAGACTTATTGATAATAAAACTAAAGAGGTGAAATATGGGAACCCTTAAATATGCAATATTAGGACTATTAAACAGAAAACCTATGACAGGATATGATTTAAGTAAAGAATTTAATTTTCAACTAAATGAATTTTGGAGTGCAAAACATAGTCAAATTTATCCAGAGTTAAAAAAATTAACTAATGAAGATTTAATAGTTCATGAAGTTGAAATTAGTGGTGATGTGTTAGAAAAAAAGGTTTACTACATAACAGAAAAAGGAAAAGATGAATTTTTAACTTGGCTATCTAAAGACATCCCAATGGAGCCTACTCCTAAAAATAAGTTTAGACTGAGAGTATATTTTTACAATAATCTAGATTTAGAAAATAGAATTGATTTACTTAAACATCAACTTATTCAGCATAGTAAAAGACTTGAATTTTTAATGAGCCAAAAAGATGCTTATGCTGAAATTCCTGACTTTTATGATGATTATTTTGGTGATTATCTTGTATTAGATGGGGCGATTATAAGAGAAGAAGGTCAAATTAAATGGCTAAGTAATTGTATAGATATTTGCCTACAACAAAGTAAAAAATAAATATCAAAAATAATTTTTTTAAATCTATACAACATTAATTAGATGATTCCTATATTGAATAGGAACCATCTTTTTTGTACTCATTAATTCTTTTAATTATTATAGTCATAAACATACTAATCTATTTCATCTTTTAAATCTTTAAAAATACCCTACAAAATAGACATTATATATCTACTCTATAGGGTACATTTTAATTTTACTCTATTTTCATGACTTTTTATGTCTATTAAAATGAATTTTCATCTCAATCAATCTAACATAATAATTATAAGTTATTTATCCAGTTCATTTTTGCGAGTTTAAATAGTCGATACAAAACTAAAAAATTATGCCCATTATTAGTTTCATATTTTTTTATTTAATCTAAATCTTCACCATTTGAAGCAATTACTTTCTTATACCATTCAAAACTTTTCTTTTTACTTCTTTTCAAACTTCCATTACCACTATTATCTCTATCTACATATATAAATCCATAACGCTTTTCCATTTCACCTGTACTAGCACTTACTAAATCAATAGGACCCCACATAGTATATCCTAGCAAATCTACTCCATCTATAGAAACTGCATCATACATAGCTTTTATATGTTCTCTTAAATAATCGATTCTATAATCATCTTCTACGTAACCATTTTCATCAGCTATATCTTTAGCTCCTAATCCATTTTCTACAATAAATAATGGCTTTTCATATCTATCATATACATGATTTAACGTAATTCTTAGACCTAGTGGGTCAATTGGCCATCCCCATTGACTATATGAAAGATATGGATTTTTAGCAGATGTAAATATATTTCCTTCAGCTACATCATCTACACTTTTATCAGTTCTAACACAACGGCTATTATAATATGAGAATGCAATAAAATCTACAGTGTGTTTATTTAATAATTCAATATCACCAGGTTCCATTTCTGGTGTAATACCTTTTTGTTCCATATACTTTAAGGCATAATTAGGATATTTTCCCCTAGATTGTACATCTATAAAAAAATAGTTTTCTCTATCTAGCTTCGTAGCTTCCCATACATCATTAGGATTACAACTATAAGGGTATACACTTCCAGCTGCAAACATACATCCAACTGAGTTATTTTCATCAACTTCATGTGCTATTTTAGTTGCGACCGCACTAGCCACAAGTTCATGATGGGCAGCTTGATATTTTATCCTTTCAACATCTTCTCCTTCTTCAAAACAAATACCAGCTCCCATAAATGGAGCATGCAAAATCATATTTATTTCATTAAAAGTCAACCAATACTTCACTAATCCTTTATACCTTCTAAAGATTACATTGCATAGTTTCTCATAAAAACCTATCATCTTTCGATTACGCCATGCACCATACTTTTCAATTAAATGCATAGGACAATCAAAATGTGTAATAGTAACTAATGGTTCTATATTATACTTTTTACATTCATTAAATATATTTTCATAAAATTGAAGACCCTTTTCATTTGGCGTTTCTTCATCACCTTTTGGGAATATTCTACTCCATGCAATACTCATTCTGTATACTTTAAATCCCATTTCACCAAATAACTTTATATCTTCTTTATAATTATGGTACATATCAATACCAGTTTGAGCTGGATAATAATGTTCATCATCAAAATCAAACATTTTTAATTTTCCTGTAATAACTGCTGTTCTATCTTTTCCTGTTGGACATACATCTACATTTGCTAGACCTCTTCCATCTTCATTATATCCACCTTCACATTGATTAGCAGCAGTAGCTCCTCCCCAGAGAAAATCTTTTTTTAAACTCATAGTTAAGCCTCCTAAAATTACACTAAAGCATTAACTTATGCTAATACTTTAGTCTTTTATTAATACCTTAGTATTTTATTAATTCCTTAATCTTTTACTAAAATATAACTGTAATTAGATTATCTTTTAATTCAGTATTTTTACTTTCTGTTTCTACCACATCTAAAAACTGCGATGAATTTGTAATAACAATTGGAGTTACAACACTATATCCTGACTCTTTTATTACATCAATATCAAATTTTAGTATTGTTTGACCTTTTATAATCCTGTCACCTTGTTTTATATATGCCTCAAAACCTCTTCCTTCTAATTGAATAGTATTTAATCCAATATGAATAAGTACCTCAACACCTGCATCTGAAATGATTCCTATAGCATGCAAGCTTGGGAATAAGGTCGTAACCACTCCATCTACTGGTGCAACTACTTTTCCATCACTAGGTATTATTGCTACACCTTGACCCAGTACACCAGATGCAAATGCTGCATCTTCTATATCACTTAAATTTAATACTTCTCCTTTTATAGGGCTTGCTATTATCTCTTTTTCTAATTTAACAGACTTAACTCCTTTTGTTTCTTCTTCTACTTTATTGTTTACCTTTTTAGATTCTTCTGTTTTCTCATCTTTATATAAAACCATAGTTAATACAAAAGCTACAACCATTGATATAGCTATACCAGAAAGAGCTACTATTAAGTTGCCCATTCCTCCATCTGGTTCAATCATTGCTGGAAGTTCGAATATTCCCATCCCTCCAGTTATAAACTTTCTAAGATTAAAGAATCCATAGAAAGCTCCTCCAATACCACTAGCAATACAACTTATTATAAATGGTTTCTTTAAAGGTAGTAGTATCCCATAAATTGCTGGCTCTGTAACTCCAAATATACCAGATATAAAGTTTGGTATTGCCATCTCTCTTAATTTCTTATTTTTAGTCTTAAAAAATATAGCTAATACAACTGCCGAACTTGCAAATGTACAAGCAAAGAACGGCATCATAACATTATCGTATCCTAAAGTCATAACATTATTTATATATACAGGAATAAATCCCCAGTGCATACCAAAAATAACAAGAATTTGCCAAGTAAATCCTACTATAGCACCTGCTAATAATGGACTAAAATCTCTTACTGAAAGTACAACTTGTGAAATAAGTGTAGAACCAAATGTTGCTATAGGACCTATAACTATAAGTGCAACAGGTAATGTAACTAATAATGTGAGCATTGGTACAAAGAAGAACTTAACTAAGTCTGGAATAAACTTATTAAATAATTTTTCACACTTAGATGCAAAATACACTATAAATATAATTGGTACAACTGTTCCAGTGTAATCCATTGATATTATTGGTAATCCAAGGAAATCAATATATACTGGTGATGCAAACATAGTCCCTTTAAATAAAGTATACATCGCATCTGTACCTGCTGATATACCGCTACCTTGTATAGCAGGATAACACATTGCAGCTCCTAGTGCTAATCCCAACATTGGTTTTAAACCAAATTTTTTGGCTGAAGTATATCCTAAAAATAAAGGAAGAAATGTAAATAATGCATCTCCTGTTGCATTTATTACCATATATACGCCAGATACATCACTGTATAGTCCCATTGCTACAAATAAAGCATTAAAACCTTTTAACATACCACAGGCTGCCATTATTCCTAGTACTGGCTGGAAAATTCCTGATATTATATCTATACATTTATCCAACATACTACCTGACTTCTTTGTTTCCAAATTTTCACTTGAGTCATCTAAGTCAATTATTTCAACTACATCTTTATATACAGCTTCAACATGATTTCCTATAACTACTTGATATTGCCCCCCACTTTTCATTACAGTAACAATACCTTCCATATTTTTCAACACATCGTCATTTGCTATACTTTCATCTTTTAATGTAAAACGTAATCTCGTAATACAGTGTACTAATCCACTAATATTTTCTTTTCCTCCAACATTTTTTACTATGTCTTGTGCTAATTGTTTGTATTTTCCCATTTTCTCCTCCATATTTCGTTTAAATTAAATTTTTGAAATTTGAAGGTTTGGCCAACTCAATGTTACCATCCAACCATAGGTATATCTTTTTAGTATCACTCCTTTCAATGGCTATTCCTATATAAACTACTACAAGATTATTCAACTTATATTTTTGAATCTTTAACTACTTTAGCTAAATGTATAGTTAAATATATAAGTTCATCATCTGTTAATATGTAGTTATATTGTTTTTTAATAAAATTCTTAATCTTGATTACACATTCAAACTCTTTATTGTACTTAGACTTAATAATACTTAATAACTCTTTATCTGTCTCACCTTCATGTGCACTATTTAAAAGTAATCTCTGCGCAAAGAATTTAAGATGCATTATAAATCTATAATAAAATACTGATTCTTCATGAAATTCTATCCTAAAATGATATCTAACTATGCTAAGTACTTCTTGTATTAACTTTGTAATATCAGATGCTAAAGTATGACCTTCACTTAGCTGGGCATTTACTATATGAAAAGCTATAAAGCCAGCTTCATCTTCAGGTAATTTTACACCTGTTTTGCTTTCGATAATGTCTAGTGCTTTCATTCCAATTTCAAACTCTTCTTTGTAAAACCTTTTAATTTCCCAAAGTATTGCATTTTTTACGTTTATTCCTTCTTTCATTCTTTGAATTGCAGAATATGTATGGTCACTTAGTGATATATAAATACTTTCATTTAACTTCTTGTTTAACTTTGTCTGTGCATATTCTATAATTTCACTTGATAATTTCATGTGTTCTATAGGAATGTTATTAAGTAATTCTTGTAGCTTATTTGATATTTCTTTGTTCGATATTCTAAATACTTTGTTTACTTTAGTTTTATCTATTAGACTACCTTTTGATTTTTGATAACCAATGCCTTTACCCATGACGATAATTTCTTCATCATTTTCATCTAATGTGATTACAACATTATTGTTTAATATCTTATTAATTATCATGATTATCCTCCTTTTAAGCATAAAAAAAGCTTATCCATAATAATGGGCATACTCCTTCCTAGGATACTGCTATTATTAATGAATAAGCTTAGCTTGTACTTAAACAATTACTACCTAATTCCAATTATTATGATAAAACATTAGACATATTTTGTCAACGTTTTCTTTATATATTTCATCTTCTATGACTATTATTTAATGGTAATCAAATTCTTTACCAATAAGTATAAGAACGATTAATGTGCTATAATTTCTTTAACTAGTAAATTTTATGTTTATTATAATACAGTATATCCATAAAATACTTTATCAGAACAAAAGTATTAAGAATTAAAATAAAAAATAGTTAGGGAGATATAATTATGATTTTATATTTTAGTGGTACTGGCAATAGCCGATATATAGCTCGCAAAATTGCACAAGAATTAAGCGATGAGTTAATATCATTAAATCAACTTATAAAAGAAGAAAAAACAGATGACTTAATATCAACAAACAAGCCATTCATATTCGTATGCCCTACTTATGCATGGAGATTACCAATAGTTGTTACAGATTTTATAAAAAAAACAAAGTTTTTGGGAAACAAAAAAGTTTACTTTATAATGACTTGTGGTGGTGATACAGCAAAATCCATAAACTATATTAAAAAATTGTGTGAATATAAAGATTGGCAACTCAAAGGTATGGCAGAAATTAAAATGCCAGAAAACTATATAGCTTTATTTCCTACACCAGATAAAGAAACATCAAAACAAATTATTAAAGAAGCAGATAAACAAATACATAAAATTATTTCTGATATAAATAATGAAAATGAATTTGAAATCATTACCCCTAGTGGTTTAGGAGGTACAATTAAAAGTGGGATAACAAATATAGTTTTTTATAAAATGATTATTAATGCTAAAGGATTTCACTATACTGATAAATGTATTGGTTGTGGAAAATGTGTAGAACTATGTCCTTTAAATAATATTAACTTAAAAAATCAAAAACCAGATTGGGGAAATAACTGTACTCATTGTATGGCATGTATTTGCGGTTGCCCTACTGAAGCTATTGAGTATAAAAATAATACTCAGAATAAAGAAAGATACTATTTAGAATAATATATTTTTGCTATTTAAACCATTATAAAAGGGGCAGTCTCAAAATTGAGATAAGCCCCTTTTTCATTGTTAAAATCATAGAAATATATTTGATTTCATACAAAAAAGAGAACCTCATGAACTAAAAAGTTGGTTTTGAGATACTACCTTTTTGTTAAATTATTTTACTCGCCTTTTCTTGCATCATTTTCACCAATATGTTGTATCCCAATAAATATAAGATTTATTAGTTCTGTTAGTGATTTCCATTGTGATTTTTTTGAATCAAGATAATAATAGTTTTTTGTTCCTTCTCTACGTACATTAACAATTTCTGCTTCTTTCAATATTTTAAGATGATGAGATACAGCAGGACGAGAAAGATGTGTTTTTTCTGTAATCTCGCCCACCCGTATTCCATTAAAATCACTCTCTAAAAGCGTAATTAAAATTAATTGTCTAGTTTCATCACCCATAGCAGAGATAGCTTTGCGACATTCTTTAAATCTAGATGTTACTTCTTGCATTCTTTGCTGACATTCTTTTTCCATAAAATCCTCCATCTCTTATAAGTATCTAACATTTGCTGGTTCTTTTTGTGCAGTACGTCTATATTTAACATCTGGATATCCAATCACTAGTGTTGTAAGTACATGAGCCCTATGTTTTAGACCTAAAAGTTTTTTTAACTTTGGTGAATTATTTGCTACATCTGAAAAATATCCACTAAATAAAACTCCTAATCCATAAGATTCTGCCATTAGTGCCATATTTGATGCTGCAAGTGAACCACTAATCTTATCTTTTGTAACTATCATTATTGCAATAGGAGCATTCTTGAAAAAAAAGTTATCATCAATCGAGACTTCCTTTGAATGTTTAACAGTAATATTTGCAATAGGTTTTATTTTTCTAAAAAACTTTACTGCTTCCTTCTCATATATTGATTTTTTATTATCCAAAACAATATATGAAACATCTTGTGAATTTTTAGCACTAGGTGTATATCTACCTGCTTCTATAATTTGCTTTACAATCTCTGAAGAAACATCTTTATCTTTAAACTTACGAATACTTCTTCTTGATTTTATTGCCATTAGCAATTCATCTGGGTCCAGATTTGGCTTCTTTGTAAGTTCTATTGGTGGTTCATCAAATCCTGTTAGTGTAATAGCTTCTTTTGGACAGATTGCTGAACAATGTCCACACATTAGACAATCTTGATTTTTTATTACTGATTTTTTATTTTTTATATCTATATTATTTACTGGACAATCATTTTTACAAAGTCCACATCCAATACAGAGTTCTTTATTAACTTCAATTATATGCTTATATCTCATATGCTTTTATCTACCTTTCGTTCATTAGTTTAAACTATTATAACACGTAGATATTTTTTATATTCATTGGTAAAGAATTTGATTACCATTAAATTTTTACCATCTATATTACACAATCTTTTCATAGAGTTTAAAGTATTATGGTTTTCATATAATAACTTTCTTTTATTTGTAGTTATAACAAATAACAAAAAAGCACATCCCCAATCAGATGCACATTTTAAATAAATATATCTTTTATAAAGATTATAATCCATGTAGATTTCACTAGATTTTTTTAGATTAATTCAATACCCCAAAGTAAATTCAAATCTCTAGTTTATACAATATCTACGCTTCATAAAACACATCTAATATTTCTTTTTTAGTATGTGCATTTAAAAGCTTTTTACTTATATCTTTACCACCTAAAATATAAGATATTTTAGATATTAATATTATATCTTCATTTCCTTCAGATTGTGGCATAGAAAACATAATTATTACTTTTACAGGCAACCCATCTATACTTGGCCAATCTACACCTTCTCTAGATTTACCTATTACCACAGATGCTTTCTTTACATACTTTGTTTTTCCATGTGGCATCGCCATCTGATAACCTATACTTGTAGAGCCTATTTTCTCTCTATGCTTTAGTGCCTTTATGAACTTACTTTTTGAAGTTATACTTCCTTCATCGTATAATTTATCCACTAATTCTTGTATTATGCCTTCTTTTGTAGTTGATTTTAAGTCTAAGATAATACTTTCTTCACTTAATATATCTCTAATTTCCATTTATTTTCTCCAGTACATTGTTATTAAATAATATTTTAATATCCTCTTTTCTCTCACAATCTATTATATAATTTATATAGTTCTTTTGCCTATATAGATTTGATACTTCAATCAGAATATGTTTTAAAAAGCTACGATTACTAGTTTCTAAATAAAGATTAATCGTTCTATTAACATTATCGACATTCATTATTCCTCTATTTACTTTGCTTTGATTGCATATATATATATTTAAATCTTTTCCTAATGAGATAGATTCATATTTACTACTTAAATTCATACCTATTAGACTTTTCATCTGACTTATATCAGAATTAAAATATATATTATCTTTTAAATATACTCCTAATAAGTTTGTATCTAAGTCTTTGTTATTTTGAGGTTTATTAAGTAGGGCATTTTTTATATTATTAATGTCACTTTCCATTAATAGTACTGATACAACTATATGTAATTTGTCTTTCAAGTCTAAATTTACAGTAGATATTACAAAATCTACATCATCTAAATTTCGCTTATTCAATTGATGCATAGGGATTATATCAACTATAGTCCACTCAGGAAATTCTCTTTTTAATCTAGCCGCAAGAAGCTGAGATGTTCCATACCCTGTATTACAAACTACTATTACTCTTTTATCACTCATATTTCTTTCTATAGCTGCTTGAAAATATGTAGCTAGATATGAAACTTCATCTATACTAATATTTTTTAAATTATAATACTCTGTCATAATATTTAAAGTCATCATACACAACCCCAATACATCTGAAAATCGCTCTTGTATCTCTTCTAATAATGGATTTTTTATTTGGATATCATATCTTAATCTGTTTAACATGTGTCTTACATGAGATGTTAGACTTTTTTGTAATAATTCATCATCTCTAAGATTTATATTTAAAAACTGTGACATATTCTCTATCATTATAGATGATACTTTTTCACTATCACTTAATATCTCTGATTCATCATTGCTACTCTTATTACTTTCGCTACTAAATCCAGATGATACTAAATATATATAAATATATTTAATTTCATCTTTAGTTATTTTTACTCTATATCTATTTTCTATTTTTCCTATAAGTGTAGTTACCTTTTTATATACTAACTCATCTAAATTACATATAGAAACTTCCTTTTCCTCCTGAAACTCTATTTGATTACCTTCTTCAACTCTCTTTAAACATATAAGTATATGTGTAATTAAATTTATATAGTAGGGCTGACTTATAACATATCCTAAATTATCTTCCAACTCTGTAATTATAGTTTCTACAAATATAATGGAATCAATATCAAATAAATTTATCAATGCACTAAATGTAGCAGAATCTAATCTTGTTAACTCAGATATATCATGCTGTTCATAATTTTCATCTAATAAGTCGTCCACCATCTTAGCAATCGATTTCCTTATATCCACTTCTTTACCTATAATTTTAGTTCCCTCTAGGGTTTTATTAAGTTTTAAATTATATTCCTTTATCCATTCCTCTATATATTTAAAATCATTTACTATAGAGGTTTTACTTACATAATATTTATCTGATAACTGATTTATTGAAGTTATATTACTTGAATTTAATAATAGATATTTTAAAATTTCCATTCTTCTTTGCTCTACTGATAAAGATTTATTTCCTTTTGGTTGTATATTTAAACTATTAATTAGGTCTATATTGTTCTTTGCTGAAGCTTCTATTAATATTCCACAACCTCTTTTTATATCAATTTTTATATTAAAAGTTTCTAAATATACCTCAATAACCTTCAAATCTTTCTGTAATGTTTTATCTGATACATTTAATTTATCTTTAAAGTATTTTATAGGTCTATATTCATTTTCATTTAATATCAATTTAAGAAATTCAATTTGTCTTGATACAAGCATACTTATGCCCCCTACCTATTTTTTGATATTTCTATTAAGTACTATTTTAGCATATTTCATAGCTATGTAAGAATACTAAGATACTTCTGTATCATAAAAGAATTTATGATACACTTTGCAAAATTCATATAATATAATTTCAAAATAAAAAATAAGGATATTGAGATGTAGCCAACTACTTCTTCAATATCCTTATTTTCAATCTTATTTATAATTTAAGCACTAAGTACTTCAAATTCACTACTTTCACTCTTTATAGTAGGTTTTGTTATTCCTATAATTAATGTTGTTATCACTGTGCCAACTAATATGCAAGCTATATACGCAATTGGCGAACTACATGCAAATGGTATTACAAATATTCCTCCATGTGGTGCCATCAAAGTTATATCTAAACTCATACATATTGCTCCACCTATACAAGAACCAATTATATTTGCTGGAATCATTCTTAATGGGTCTGCAGCTGCAAATGGTATTGCTCCTTCTGTTATAAAAGATGCACCCATTATAGCAGTTGGCAGTGCTGACTTTCTTTCTTCTTTAGTAAACTTATTTTTGAATATTAACATAGCTAATGCTATTGCTAATGGAGGTACCATTCCACCTACCATTAATGCTGCTGATGGTTCAAATACATTACTAGAGAACATAGCTAATCCAAATGCTGAAGCTGTTTTATTAATAGGGCCTCCCATATCTGAAGCCATCATTCCTGCTAATATTGCACCTAATAATATTTTATTAGTTCCAGACATACCTTGTAACCAAGACTGTAAAGCTTCATTTAGCCATGATGCTGGCGTATTAACTATGAAGAACATTATAGCCCCACTTGTGAATGCAATCAATAGTGGACATATCAGTACAGCATTTACTCCCTTTAATACATCTGGTAAGTTTTCTGTTATCTTCATTACTCCTAAAGCTATATATCCTGTTGCAAATCCGGCTACCATACCACCTAGAAATCCTGAGCCTCCAATAACTGCCATAAAACCAGATATCATAGCAGGAGCAAAACCTTGCCTTCCAGCAATTGATTTAGCTATAAAACCAGCAAGTATTGGTATGAATAACTTAAATGCTGAGTCGCCTCCAAGTTGTCCAAAGAATCCAGCTATAGGATTGTATGTTTCATGAGTTGGGTCTGATGCAAATATACCAAACATAAATGCTATAGCTATACCAATCCCACCTATTACTACAAATGGAATCATTTCAGATACACCATTCATTAAGTGTTTATAAATACCTTTTTTCTCTGCTCCTTGAAGTATTTCTTTTGAATCTTCTAAAGTTTTTCCACCTGGCTTAATTTCTTTAGCCATGCCATTTTCAGCATTTATAATTAAATTTTTTGCTAATGAAACATTCTTAGCATCTGCTACTTTCTTTTGTAATACTTTCTTTCCTATAAATCTACTTGTCTGAATTTCTCTATCACAAGCTATTATCACATACTCCGCTCTTTTTATATCCTCTTTAGTTAACTTATTTTCTATACCTATAGCTCCATGTGTTTCTATTTTTACTTCATATCCCAGCTCTTGCCCTGCTTCCTCTAACGCTTTTTTTGCCATAAAAGTATGGGCTATCCCTGTTGGACACCCTGTTATTCCAACTATAAGACCTTTACTTTGATTATTACTTAAATCTCCTGATTCTACTGCCTTACAATTAAATATATTTAATATTTCATATGGAGTTTCTGCATTTAGTAGATTCTTAATAAGATTTTCATCCATTAAATATGTAGCTAATTTAGATATAATCTTAAGATGAATGTCTAAACCTGATTCTGGAATTGCTATCATAAAAAATGACCTAAGTTTTTGACCATCATTATCCATAATTTCCTTATCTGTTCTTAAATACATCATTACAGGTTGATTTACTGCACTTGACTTGGCATGGGGGATAGCTATTAAATTTCCCATGTTGGTTGGTGATTCTTTTTCTCGTTTATTAATATCAATTATAAATTTTTCTTTATCATTTATATAATTTCCATGATACAAATGATTTGCCATATAATCAATTACATCTTTCTTAGTTTTAAACTGTTTATCTAATACAATACAATCACTACGTAATATTTGCTCTATCATAGACTCTCATCTCCTCGTAATTTATTATCCAATTACTAATTCTTCTTTTTGTGAAAAACATTTTAATTTATCTATGTCATTAAATAAATTCATTTTAAACTCTATAACCTCCCTTGCAGCTTCTATACATTGTGGATATATAGCATCTGGTTCATACAGACTTGGATTTTGTTGTAATACTTCTCTACACTTCTTATAATATGCTGATTTAACATCACTTGAAATATTTACTTTACAAACTCCTAGTTTAACTGCTTGTGCTATTTCTTCATCTGGATTTGATGAGCCTCCATGAAGGACTAAAGGTATATCTACTACTTCTTTTATTTCTTTCAATAAGTCTAATCTAAGTTCTGGTTTAAACCCTTTTGGATATATACCATGTGCTGTACCAATTGCAATAGCTAGCGTATCTACTCCTGTTTTTTCAACAAAATCCCTAGCTAATTGTGGATTTGTATATATTATTTCATCAGAACCACCTTCTCCTGATGTTCCAGTTGTCCCTATTGTCCCAAGTTCTCCTTCTACAGATACATTTAATCCTTTTGCTATTTCCACTATTTCTCTAGATATAGCTACATTTTCTTCATATGGTAAATGTGACCCATCAATCATTACTGATGTAAATCCACATCTTATAGCTCTTAATATTTGACTTTTATTTGCTCCATGGTCTAAGTGTATTACCATAGGTACCTTACTCTTATGTGCTTCTTCTATACAACTAGCTACAAAACTATCTTCTAGAAAACTTAACTCATTTGGGTGAATTGCAAGGATTACTGGTGCATTTTTTTCATTAGCACTCTGTACTACCGCTTTAAGTATTTGCCCACTCCCTATATTAAATGCTGGTACTGCAAATTGATTTTCTTGTGCCACTTGTAACATTTCCTTCATATTTATTAACATATTGTACCTCCTGATATTTTTAATTTTGATTTATTTGTTATTGATTTTGTTGTTGTTTATATTTAAATAATATCAGGGTAATAAAAGTCAGAAAATAACAATCGTTTTCCTTATTGAAAAGGAACTTTTATTATATATTCTTAGTTCCTTTTCAATAAGGAGCTTTTAGAAGTCTGTATCACAGTTAATTATATTTCTTAAACTTATTTATTATCAATACTCAATAAGCTCAAAAGCTGACTCTAATAATTGTGATTACTTTGTAAATCTTCATTTAAATTCTATCCTCTAGCTATATCATCAATTTATCAAAAGATACAAACATATCAAATACCCTACTTTCATTTACTTGAAAATTAACATTCAATAATAGCATATCTTACATAGATGTTATATTTTACATACCTATAGTTATAAATTTTAAAACACTAGCACTATAGTTAATGCTATATTGACATCAAAAAATCAAAAAGATATTAGCCAGACAGCCAATATCTTTTTGTACATTTCAATGGTAGAGATGATTTATAGGAATCATACTCACAATTATCTAATTTTTAGATGTCATAAGCTTGACATAACACACCAAAATTACACTTCTTGAGTTCATTTCTAAGAAATAAAGAAACTTGGTTTTCTAATCACTAATTTATAAGTTAGTCTCTATTATTTTATGTAAATCTTTTTCTATCTAATTTAAAAATTATTCCTAATGCTATATAACATATCCCAATTACTAATACACCATAAGCCATAGATACTCCTATCTTAAATTCTTGCATATTAGTTACAATGGAGATTGAAATAGGTCTATTGTAAACGCCATAAAGCAAGGCTGACATTGTATATTCTCCAATTGTACGAATAAATACCAATATAGCCCCTGAAATTATTCCTGGCATCATATTTGGGATTATTATATTATAAAAGGTTTGTATTCTTCCAGCACCTAAACTCCTTGATGATTCTTCTAATCCTAAATTTATTGACTTCATAGCAACCTCATTGGATGAAAATAGTAATGGCAAGGCATAAATTGTATATGCTATAGGCAAAATATAAAAACCACCTATTAAGGACTCATTAAAAGCAAATATACTTTTTTGATTAAATGTGTTAATTAGGTTAACTGCAATAGCACTTGCAGGCATACTCCAAGGTAACATTATAATAAATTTTGCTAGTCGATTATATGTATTATCTTTTTTAATTACTAAATATGATACTGGTACTGTAATTATCAATCCTAATGCCACTGCCATTAAAGACATTTTCAAACTGTTTAAAATAGGCTGTAATACACGTGATTTTTGGAAAATCATCTGGTAGTTTTCCAGTGTAAAATCTCTAGGAAATATGGTCGTCATAATTGAATGTGTACTTACAAATGATAAGTATACAATAGTAATTATAGGGAGTATAATAATAATAATTTGTATTTCAATAATAATCTTACATACAAATGTAAATAAGTCTTTTTTTCTATTATTAACTTTATAACTTTGAGATTTTAGGGATGATACTACTCCATATTTTTTGCCATAATACTGTAACAAAAGCATAAATGCAATCCCCATTAGTAACAAAGTAATCACTTGAACTGAGGCTATATCCATATGGTTATTAGCCTTAGACCTAACAATCTGAGTACTCAAAACTTTAAAACCACCACCTATAAGATTTGGTGCTGAGAAAGAACTAATCCCTGATGCAAAAGTTATAATAGTAGAAGTTATAACAGCTGGTGTAATAACAGGCCATATTACATCGAAAAATAGTCTTAGCTTTGATGCTCCCATTCCCTTTGCGGCTTCAACTGTTGAGTAATCCACATATTTTAAGGCAACATATACATTTAAATAAAAATACACATACTGAGTATAGGCAACCACAAATAAAATTCCCTTTAATCCACTAAAATCATAGGGTTTGTTGATAAATGAGAGTAAAATTTCTATAGATTTTGTAACTATCCCACTTTCTCCATAAAGCTGAATACATGCAATTACCATAATTACTCCAGGAATCATCATCGGACTTAGTAAAAGAATATGTATGATTTTTTTGTGTTTATCACAAACAAATGTCATATACAAGGCAAGTGATATACCCATAATTCCACATACAAGTACAGAACCCAATCCCAAAATTATAGTATTGCTTACTACCCTTAAATTATTAGTATTTGAAAAATATTCTTTGAATACTTCAAAAGAATATCCACCTTCACCTTGAAATGCTTGTGCAAAGGTGTTAGCTATTGGAACGATAATATATCCAATCAGAATCCAAAATAATATACTGTATAAAATAATAGAAATAATATTTTTAGATGTGAATTTACTATGGTTTCTTTTTTTAATCATATTATTCACCTTGTAGCACACCTAAATATGCCCTATCCCCTACATTTAATTTATTACTATTATTCAGCCTATTAAGTTCAGTCACTTGATATTTTTTCTCATTATTTGATACTGTATATTCTAAAATTGGACCTAAGAAACGCTTAGATTCTACTTTTACTTTTACAAACCCACTTTGGTTAGTATTTTGCAACAATACCATTTCTTCAGGTCTTTTATAAATATAAGGTTTTGTCTCTTTTTCAATATTAAAATTAACATAATCCTCTTTTTCAATACAGTTTGAAGTGCCTACAAAATTTGCCACAAAATCATTCAATGGTCTTTTGTAGACTTCCATTGGCATACCAATTTGAAGAACTTTACCCTTATCCATTACAGCTATTCTATCAGAAATAGCCAACGCCTCTTGTTGATCATGAGTAATAAATAAAGTAGTAATACCAATTTTTTGCTGTATCTCTCTTATTTCTTCCCTCATTTTGACTCTTAAAGCTACGTCTAGATTAGACATTGGTTCATCTAATAAAAGCATCGTAGGCTCAATAGCTAATGCTCTTGCTACTGCCACTCTTTGTTGCTGTCCACCAGATAATTCATCAATCTTTTTTTTCCTAAAATCTTTCATTCCTGCTAGTTCTAAATAAGTATCACATTTTTCTACTATAATTTTTTTAGATAATTTTTTTATTTTTAATCCATAAGATACATTTTCTTCTACAGTCATATTTGGAAACAATGCATAGTTTTGAAAAACAGTTCCCATATTTCTATTTTCTGGTTCTAGGTTGGTAATATTCTTATCACCAACATAAATACTCCCAGAAGAAGGTTTTATAAATCCACCAATTATTCTTAAAATGGTTGTTTTACCACATCCAGAAGGACCTAATAAAGTAAAAAATTCGCCTTCTTTGATGGATATATTAATATCATGTAATACTTTTTCTTTTCCATAATAATGATTAATTTCCTTTAATTCTATATTCTTCATATCGACCCCACAAATTATCTAATATTTATAAATTTTAAATATACACATGATGAATCACTTCACATCATTGACTACTTCATTAATTACTCAAAAGCTATTTTATTTAATATCAGAGTATTAGCATCATTAGGTAGCGTGAATTACACAAAAACCATGATATACTATAGTTCCCTTATACGTAAAATAGCGAGGAAAATCCTCACTATTTTTGTATATAATATTAAATTATCTAACTAGACTATTTTATAGTTTTATTATTATCTATTATATCTGTTTCCCACTTTTCAATCCAGTTAGATTGATTTTTTCCAATTACAGACCAATCTACATCCATAGCTTTATATTCTTTCGACATCCACTTTGGTGAATCTTTAAGTGCAGAATCTAATGTTGGTATACGGTTAAAATCATTTGCAATCATAGCTTGAACCTTAGCACTTCCAACAAAATCTACAAATTTAGCTGCTGCATTTGGATGTGGTGCATTTTTTAGAGCTGCTACACAGTCTGTAATTACTACAGAACCACTCTCTGCATCCACAACTTCTAATGGCATATTATTTTTTTCTTTATTATCTATTATATCACTTAACACTGCAACAGATATAGCAGCTTCACCTTTACCTATTGCTGAATACATAACACTTCCACTATTGTAGTAGTTCTTTATATTTTTATTTAAATCTTCAAGATACTTCCAAGCTTCAGCTTCACTCTTAGTAGTTGAATAGTAATTGATTAAGTTACTAACAGTAGAACGCATAGATGATGATAATGAATCTCTAGTAACTATTAAATCTTTATATTCTTCTTTTGTTAAATCGCTCCAATCTTTTGGTGCTTTATCAGCTGATAATAATTTTGTGTTATAAAACATCATTACTGGTGTTTTTATAGTTCCATACCAATATCCTTCTGAATCTTTATAAGACTTGTCCAATTCATTATTCCAACTTGGTTCAGTCTTTTCATATAATCCTTCTTCTTTTAATTGCATATATGTAGACGTATCCCCACCAAACATTATGTCTGCTTGTGGATTATCTTTTTCACTTCTAACACGATCTGCTAGTTCACCCTTTAAGTTTATAAATTCAACATTAACTCCTGTTTCCTTTGTAAATTCTTCAGAAATCGCTCCTAGCATATCCTCACCATGAGTAGTATATACTATTAATGTATCCTCTAATTTATCACTTTTTGCTGCATTATCATTGCTACAAGCTACCAGTGATAATGCCATCACTACAGTTGATAAAATAGCTGCTATTTTTCTCTTCATATTGACTCCTCCCCCCATATTCTCCATGTTCATTTTAAATGTTATTATTCTTATAGTCAACGATTCGACAACAATCTATATAATTGTATTTTTCTATAGTCACTTATTTTGTTATTGTTTTTTTCTATATCCATGTTTATTTTTATACATATAATTTTTGTATTCACATTAATCCTTTTTTAATATTAGTATTGTATTTCTTCAAGACATATTTTAAGTATTAGTATTATCATTATATACATAAAAAATGACCTATAAATAGGTCATCTGAACTAATGATTTTATGGTATATGAGATATTTTCTTAAATCATTTATTATTTTTATCATTTACAATACTCTTTTTATCTTAAAATAATTATAATCTAACTTTAATCACAAATTATATTACATGCAAATATTTTTAGCAAACTTAATAACTAAATAGCTATATTTCATTAACCATCTTATAAATAGTTATATAACCTATCCACTATTCTTCCTCAATAAATTCAAATAAATTTTCCACTGTAGTATTGAATACTTTAGCAATATCCATAGCTAACTTTAAAGAAGGATTATATTTTCCATTTTCTAAGTGTACAATAGTCTCACGTCTTACTCCAACCGATTTAGCAAGTTCATTTTGTGTCATAAGGAGTTTTTCCCTATATTCTTTAATTTTTGTCTTCATCAATATTGCCACTTAGTTACATATCCCCCTTTTATCAAAGTACACATACAAAATTAATTTAGATAATGATTGTATAAATAATACTGCAATAAGAATTATGCCAGTGTCCATATTTGATATATTTATATTCCTTGTATAAGGAGTTGCAAAGAAAATAGCAATTATAACTATAGAATACATCATTATTTTTATTGCAATCTGATTAACTTTTGATAGTATAAATTTAGATGATTCATCAACTAAATCATTATATTTTTTATTATAAATTAGATAACAACCAAAAACTATTAACCAGCTCAGCCCTGGAAGAGAAGCCGTACTTGGACCTTTAAAAATATACTTAGTCGCTAATACCGCTATAAAAAAATAAGTTATTACAAGTAATTCTAAGATAAGCTTTGATTTTACTCCAGTTTCTGATTTAGACATATAAAAATCCTCCTTAAAAGTTATATATTCTTTAGTTTTTGTTTTCATTAATATAATTACTTAATTACATATACCTCTTTTATCAAAATGTATATACAAAATTAATTTAGATAACGATTGTATAAATAAAACTGCTAATAGAATTATACCTATATCCAAATTTGATACATCCAAAGCTCTTGTATGATTAGCTGAAAAGAGAACAGCTATTACAAACATAGAGTACATCATTATTTTTGATGCAATTTGATCAACCTTTAATAACATAAGTTTTGATGCCTCATCGACTAAATCATTATATTTTTTATTATACATTGAGTCAAATACCCAAAAAACTAATAAGATTATAAAAGTAATCCAAATACCTTCGCCTTTAAAAATAAACTTTTCTAATAATAAGTCTATAAAGAAATAGGATAGCATCAGGAATTCTGAAACAAGATTTGCTTTAACACCAAGCTTCAATCTAGACATATAAAATCACCCCTTAAAAGTTATATATTTATAACACCTCATGTTATAAATATATAACTTTTTCAAATAAATTGCAAGAAAATATTGTAAATACTTAATAATATTTTTACAAGTATAGTCCATAAAAGATTTCATAATAGATATCTAATGCTTACAAATAATATTATAAAATTACTTTTTTATTCACTCCTATATAACCAACGCTCTAAAAAATTCTTATACCCTAAAAATTTATTCTTTAGTAAGCAGTACAGTACTAGATTAGTTTATTATATCTATTCTCTCAATCATATCATTTACTAACTATTATCCTAATTAATATGAAATATTGAAATGTATAGTTATACAACCTAAATTCACTTCAATATCCTTCAAAAATACCTTTTTGGGCGACTGGAGTGTGATTTTGGATTTCATAATCAAAATAAAAAACCACTTATCTATTGCCATAGAGAAAGTGGTTTAGAATTTGAATTTAAAAATAAATCTTAAATTTATTTATTACAATTCATTAATTCGAAAAAATATTTAGAGTCATGTGTCTTATAAAGATTTAGCCAAGAAGTTAATGCTTCTTCTTTAAAAACATCTAAAACTTTTAAAACTTGTATCGTAAATTCTAATGGTGCAATTCCTGAAGCAGTAATTAAATTTTCATCACTAACTGCAGATTCCATTTTATAATATTTTTCTCCAGAATAACTTGGTATCACCATTTTTAGAAATTCTAAATCATTACTTGTATGATTTCTAAAATCTAGTAAACCTGTTTTAGCTAACCCTAAAGTAGCACCACAAATAGCTGCAACTATAGACCCTTGTTCCAAAGCCCCCTTAGATTTTTCTAATATTTTCTCATGACCCATAGACATCCAAGTATTTCCCCCTGGCAAAATTAATAAATCATTACTTTCAATATTAAGCTCATCAATTGTAATCTCAGGTAAAACTTTTAATCCACCCATTGTTATAATAGGATTTTTATCAACTCCTACTGTAATTACTTTTAGTGGCTTTAATCCTTTTTTGAAATATCTTCCTGTGTTTAATTCAGCAGTTAAATATCCAACTTCCCAATCTGACATAGTATCGAATACATACATATATACTTTTCTATTTTTCATCTTTTACTCCTTATCTTATCAATTAATATACCTACATTGTAAAATAACTTAACTGACATACTCTGTCAGTTAAGTTATTAAATTTGATAGTGATTAATTAATTCGAATAAATCTTCAACCATTTTATCCCTAAGACTTAATGGTTCAATTATTTGTATAGATTTTCTATAAGGTATAAGTATATTTGGTACATATGTAAATATTATCTCTTCTTGAAGTTTAAATATTGCTTTATTTGAAGTCCTTTCTTTTAAATAATATCCTAGAAGCCAATGCTGACATAAGTTGTCCAATGCATTTATCTTTCCTTCTATAACTAATTGTATAGTATTATCTTCATCTTTTGTCTCGTCCATAATCCCCTTTATAAAGAATTCACTTGCTGAAAATTCATTTGGTCTATTAAAAGTATCTGATGTTTCTATAACACTACTAATTCTATCTAACCTAAAACTACGAATCTCATTTCTCATTTGGCAAAATGCTACTATGTACCAATTATTATTCCAACGAACAATTCCATATGGATTTATAATCCTACATTTTGATTTTTCTTCATGAGCTGTACGATAGTTAATTTCTACAGATGATTCATTTGCTATACTATTTTTCAACTTTTTAAGTACAGATTCTATGGATATTTTTCCAGTGGGTTTTATTACTTCAAAACCGATTAAATGTTTTGTTAAAATTTCTTCTTGTTTTTGATTTGAATACATTTTTAACTTTGAAGTTGCTTTATCTAATGTTTCATCTAAGAAACACCCTTCTTCTTTAGCAAATATAGCTGCATGAAGTAGAGCAGTTTGCTCTTCTGTATCAAAAAAAAGAGGTGCTTTGATGAAATTATTCAAAAGTGTATATCCACCATTATGACCTGTATCTGAAATTATAGGTATTCCACTAGCAGATAATGCATCAATGTGTCTGTAAACAGTTCTTATGTTTATTTCTAGTTTTTCAGATATTTGTTTTGCGGTTATTTTTTTATCTGAGTTTAGCATCCATAATATGGACATCATATTATCAATTTTAGCCATATAGTTTTACCTCTTTGTGTGTGTTTTATAAGTTAATTATATAGGTTATTAGATTAATTTTCATAAAAAAAGGGGCTGTCGCATGAGCACACTAAATTTGTTCTGTAAAGGCTCCTTATTCTTATATAGTTTTTTAACTATTTATCTTGGATACCTTTATGGTACATTAATCCATTTTCTAAGTGTACAATAGTCTCTCGTCTTACCCCAACTGATTTAGCAAGTTCATTTTGTATCATAAGGAGTTTTTCTCTATATTTTTTAATTTTTATTTTCATCAATATTACAACTTAGTTACATATCCCCCTTTTATCAAAGTATATACAACACTAATTTAGATAAAGACTGTATAAATAAAACTGCTAAGAGAATTATACCTATATCCAAATTTGATATATTCAAATCTCTTGTACAATAAGCCTCAAAGAAAATAGCTATTATAATCATAAAAGTATACTCTTTAATAAACATTACAATATGGAACTAGATTAGTTTATTATATCTATTCTATCAGTAATATCATTTACTGACTATTATTATCCTAATGAACATGTAGCAAATCACACACTCTAAAAGAACCCAATATACCATCAGAAAAGCCTCTTTTTCTGTAGTCATGGTATGCTTGATGGATTTCATCACTAAAATAACAAGAGGCTATCATATGATAAAATTAAATTTGTTCTGTGATATCTCTTTCTACTTGTACACTTCTATTCACTCTAAGTTCACATCCCTCTGGTCTTATAATTCTCTTTAATTTTTCTTTTTTCATGAAATAACTTAGATACTTGTAAGTTTTTAGTCCTATTTTCAAGAGGAGTCTTACTATTATTACCCTTAATAAAGCTGCTTTTGTACTGACAATCACGAAATTCTTCACATTTATACACAATTTTACCCCAAGAGTCGTAATGAGTCACAAAGTAATTCAGTTTCTACCTGCCTCACTGATAGTAATCACTTTATTTGTTTACTTGTTATTTATATTAAACTAAATATATCCTCTTGAATTAATTCTTCTTTATTACCTATATAAAATTTACTCATATACACCAATTCATCAGTTTTATTTTGCTTAATCTCATTGATATCCACAAATTCTTTATTAGAAGTAGTTTTTTCAACTGTCATTAAATAAATCTTATTAAACATTGCTCTTATAGAAGCATTTGTTACATGAGTATAGGATATAATTTGAACGTTGAATTTTTTAGCAAGTTCAAATATTTCTTTAAGGAAATCTTGCTGCGACGTTTCTCCAAAAGGATTATCCATAAGTAGTACCTTACCCTTATATTTACTTTCATCAACTATTGCATTTCTATCATATCTTTTATATTCCATCAATAATATTGTCACAATAAATGAGATACAAAATCTCTGTCCTCCTGTTGTTTCGTTATTAATAGAGTTCCACTTTATAGTTTCATTTCTATTTATTTCATATTTTATAACTGATACAGGAATTCTCCCTATATTAAGAATCTTATTTAAAATATAAAAGGTATTTATTTTTTGTTCAACATCACCTAGGTTTGCTTCTTCTACAATTTCATCCATTAGCATATCTACTAAGCTCAAGCTATTTTCTATTTTATCAGATTTAGGTAGTGATATGTTGAATAAGGCTTGCCCTTTATGTTTACCAAGTTTATTTATGATTTTAAATTCATCAATACAGTCCATAACATAATCTTTTATTTGCCTTGATATTATAGTCTTTTCTTTTCTTAGTTGTTCGCTATGTTTTTCTAATTTGCTTATCTCTTCTCTTATAACTAGTAATACTATTTCTACTTGTTCTTTTTGTCGAGAGTAATTATCTTTATTTACATTTAAAGTTTCTATAAAGTTTTTGTATTTTTCCATGTGCTTATAATTAAATTCTTTTATTTCTAATATTGTATTTTCATAGCTATTTATAGATTTAATTAAATTATATTCAACATTTTGCAGTTTTGATTGTAGTTTTTTACTTTCAACAAAAATATCTTCAGGTTGATAGGTTATAGCTTTTCTTTCTACTTTATATTTCTTTAAGTCTCTTAATTCCTGTTCTAGATTTTGACAAGTAGTTCTATTACCTTCTATAATTTCACCAATATCCTTTATATCTTTTTTATATCTATTTTTCTTTCTTCAAAATTAAAGTTCACTATTAAGCTAGTAGATAAAGGTTCTTTTCCATTAAATTTTTTAAGTATCTCCTCCCTCTTAGTGTTTAATGAACCTTGATTTTTATCTATGTCGCTTTTAATACTATATTTAAGTTTTCCTAGTTCATCAACCTTACTTTTATTTAAAACTATTCTTTTATTAAGTTCTTCTATTGTGAATAATATAGGTATATTTTCAAAATTATCAATACTAATAAGTTGTCTAAATTCTTCTAACTCTATAGTAATACTCTTTATTCTTTTTAAGCAAACTGAGATTTCATAATTTAATGTTTCAATCTCTTTTTTTGTAGGGTCTTCTAAGTATTTCTTGTATTTTATTTCTAATTCTTCTAATTTAGCATTTTCAAGTTTAATAGGTTCATAAATCTCAAATTTATTTATCTTGCTTTCTGTATCATCTATATGCCTATTTATCCTATCTTTTTCTGACTTTAAATTAAATATATTAACATCAATATCTTCTATTGATTTTTTAATAACTTTTTTTTCTTCTTCGATTTTTTCAATACTTGTTTTTAACTTAGTTATTTCATTTTTATTTTCTAAAATTATAGAATATGTATCTTGTATATTTCTAATGTCCTTCAATTTATTAAATAATATATTCTTGTTATTTAATAGCTTTTCTTTATTTTCGTAAAGTTCTTTAATTTTATTAGATAAATTCTTCTCATTATTTTCATTACTCTTAATTTTATTGTTTATTTCAAATATAGTTTTTTTATAATTTTCAATTTTCGCATCTATGGATAAGTCTTCAGCTGTAAAATCAATTTTATTAGTTAGAAATTTAAATTCTTCTAATATTTCAATTTCTGCTTTATATTGCTCCACTTTATCTCGAATACTATTTATTTGTTCTTTGATTAGATTCATATCCTTTTCTCTTTTTTCAGGATCTAAAGCTTTGTTATCGAAAGAAGATAGTATATTTAATCCATTACTAATTACAAGGTTACTAGATGTAGTTATAAAAGTATCTTCTATGTTATCTCTTACAAATATAGGCATTGAGATTTTAGTTTTATTTTTTAAGTTTATTTGCTTCAGTTTTTGATACTCTTTATTTGTAATTATTATAGAATATGGTAGCAATGGATTTTTAGATATGAGATTATTTTTGTATTCTAAATCTCCATCTAAGGTTAATAGATATTTCATGCCTTCAATAGGTTTTATTCCATTTCTTTCTAGATCTGTTAATATTTCTTCTTCGAAAATTATATCTTTATAATTTTGTAAATCTTCTAGCTCTTTTTCTAATTGCTTTTTATTATTTTCTAAGTCCTGTACTTGAAGTTCCATTTTGTTAAGCTCTTGTTTTACCTCTTTATATAGTTTAGTAGAGTTATCTAATTCATTGTCTATTTCAAATCTTGTTTTAATGATCTTATATTTTTCTTTAAAATTATCTATATCTTTCTTTCTAGTTTTTAATACTTGCAGTTTCATATCAGATTCATGATTATCTAATTTAAGATTATTTATAGCTTCATTTATATCATCCTTAAGTTTATTCGATTCTTCTATTTGCATGACTTTCGATTCAAGATTTTCTTCTATTGATTTTACTTTTATATTTAAATAATTTATATACCTAGTATAGTCTATTACTTCGCCTAAAAAATTATTAGAAATAAAGTCTTTAATATCAGTGTTATTAAGTTTAAATTCATGTAGTTGATTATTAAAATCACGTTCTTTGCCTTCTATATATTTAATTTCTGAATTTTTACTTATCAATACTTTTGTGAGCTTACTTTTGTCATCATTAAGTTGATTCTTTTTTTCTTGTATAGCTATATTGTTGTTTGTATTTTCTTTAAATTTTTCATTATTTATAATACTTTCTTCCTTTAAACAATAATGAATACTGCTACCTAGACAATTTATAATAGCCATTATTTCTTCTTGATTTACCTCTTTTCTTTGTTTTTCACTTTCTTTTTCTATCTTATCTTTTTCCCCTTCTTCTAGCCCCTTCTTTTTTCTTTTGAACTTTGATATATTTAAATATTGTTCATCTAATTCTAGTTCTTCTATTTTATCATTTAATTCATTTTTGGCTTTATCAAATTCTACCTGAGTATCTTGTATCTCTTTTTCTTTTCTAAAATACTCATAGCTATCTTCTTCATATTCTACTATCTTAAATTCCTCTTCTTTTGATGCTTTCATTTTTTGATACTGTTTTATTTCTTCATTTAATTCATTGCGTTTATTTTCTATATGTACATATAGATTAGCTAATTCTCCTAATACATTATTTTTATCTTCTTCTATGAATAGGATCTTATTTATTTTATTTTGTAAACTTTCAACTCTAATGTTTAAATCTCTATAGTTTTCATAATCTGATAATTTTTCATTCATGTCTATAATATTATTTATACACTTTCTTACTTGTTCCTTAATTTGCAATATTGGAGCGAATTCTTCTGTTGTTAAGCTTATCTCTATTAAAGGTAATATTTTATCTCTTATAAGTTTTTCTGAAGTATTATGTTCTTTAACAAAGTCTGATAGTCCACCTTCTTTGTTATTACTATTAAGTTTTATAATAATTTCTTTCCATTCACTTTGGTTAATCCCATATTCTTCTAATTTTTCTCTATGTTGTTTTCTTAAGTAATTATTAAAGAAGTGTACTTTGTTTTTTCCATACTTATCTCTTAGCATTTTTATATAGTCTTGTGAGTCCGTTAAAGGTTGTACTATCCTTATACCTTTGTCATTGTTTTTTAATAAAGGTATATTATCTATATCAACCTCCATTTCTTTAGATTCTTCTATAATAAACATAAAGTATTTGTATAAATTGTCCTTTTTTTCTTTCCCTTCTTCTTTAGATGATCCAGCCTTTCTCTCAAATCCTATTCCCGTTAATAATAATGTTTTACCATCATCTAGCAACCATTCAGTCATTGAGTATAATGGTTCTTTTTTATTATATATTGCAGTAAACGGTTTGGCTACATCCGATAGTGGACAAATACTTTGTATGATAGTTTGAATACTCATAGTTTTGCCTGCTGTATTTTCTGCTTCTACTTGTAAGTTTTCTCCATACAGTTCCATGGTTCTGTTACTAAGTATTCTTTCTTGTCCCATACCAAATTTAAAATTTATAATTTTGTATTTATTAATTACTGGCATTAATACTTTCCCCTTTTCTTAAAACTAGTTTTTCTATTAATACTGTCCTTTCTTCATCTAAAAAATAATTATTCATAAGATCAAGAAATCTTCTAGTTGGTTTTATCTTATCTTCATCCTCAATGTGTACAATTAAGCCTTCATTTTTTAAGAAATTAATTATTTTTCTAATAAACCCTATTTGGAAATCTGCTGATGTTGTTTCTATTCCTTTCTTACTAGATTCGTCCCACTTTCTTTTACTTTCCCAATAGTTCTTTAAGATAGTTATATTAAACTCACATGATTTTTCTATTTCTTCTAGATTATCACGAGCTATTGAACGTTCTAAGGATTCTTGTACTAAATCCAGTAAGTTTAATACTTGAATATATGATGCTGGTGCTACCCCATTTGTAAATTCAGAAAATATTATTGTCATTATCAAATATCCTAAATAACTATCTTTTAAATCTTTCCCTAATAAAGATTCTCTTCTATAGTCAAACCCAAAAATATTATTGTCATTATTTGGTATTAAGTATAAGGTATCTGAAATTAATATTATTTTTATTTTAGATACTTCACAAATTGCCTCTAAAGCATACCTTACATTATTGTTATTTATATAAGCTAAAAATAATTCTTTAGCTTCTTTTTCTTTTAACTCACTTTTTTTAAGTAATCTATAAAATATTTCATTGGCTATTTTATAGTCATTTAAAGATATATTCATTGTATTTCCCCTTATATTTAGATTATTTCAAATTTTATATTTGCTATTTCTAGCTTAACTGCAGTCATAGTTTCTAAATTTATTTCAGTATTTATTTTCATTTCATCTTCAAATATTTTATTACTTTTAATATGGCTAACGCTATTTAATAGTTCAAAATCTTCTACTAATAAACGTTCTATTAATCTTTCAATTTGAAAATCTGTATTTGGTGAGAAGGTACTATTTTCTAACATTCTGATTATCTTTTTGATATTGATACTTTCCCTTTGATTAGCAAAGTAAATTATTATATCTCTCATCAATTTGGAGTCTTTAGTTATTTCTAAGTAAATAACTTTGTCATATTTCAGATAATTTTTTAGAAATTCTTCTAATGTAAATTGTCCTTTTTCAAGTCCATATTTAATTAAGTATTTAAAAAAATCAAAATAGTAATTTTCACAATAATTTATACGTTCCTCCTTCTCTTTATTTTCAATAATTTCTAACTCTTCTTCATTAACTATTTCATTTTCAATTTCTCTAGTATTTAATAATTTCTGTTCTTGATATGCCACTCCAATATTAAATCGATTTGGCAACTCTACTTTAAATAAAGATATATATAATTCTCTTATTATCAATAAAAAATCACTGTCTTTTTCAAGTCTATCTAAAATTTCTTCCTTGAAATTGAATCTTTTAAGTACTGGAGTTGTTAATAGTTTTTTAAGTATTTCTTTAAATTCTTCTCTAAAATCTTGAACTCTAGATAACAAATTTGTGGCTGTAGACTTTGCTGAAACTATTCCATCTATTAATTCTTTCATTTGTAATAGTTGAGTTCTTATATTTTTTATCTTTTCTTTGTCTATATCCTCATCCTTTTCCAAGTAGTCCTCTTTATCTTTGATTAATAGTTTTACTTCTTTTTTTAATTCTTCATATTTGTCCATTTCTTCTAAAAGTGTTTCTACAGTTATATCTATTACTGTTGAATATTTTTCTTCTTTTATATATAGTATATTTACTTTTATTATTTTTATATAATTATCAATTTTCTGTTGCTGAATCTCTAAGGTATTTATTATATCGTAAATATCTTCCTTTGCGCCTTGATAATCACCCTTTTCTATCCTTAACTTTGCAATCATTTGTGATATTTGAATTTGGAATAGTTCATCATATTCTTTTGTTGATAACAACAATCTATAACCCTCTGTTGTTAAGGAGTAGGATAGTCTTTCCTGATTATTTATTTTTACATTTTTATCTTCTATAATTTTAATACTTTCATCTATATGTTTTTCTTGTTCTAAAGAATAGTAGGTAAATAGATATACTTTACCACTATTGGTTAATCCATTAATTATATAGTTTGCTAAATCCTTTAAGTCATCCTCTGAAAGCATTATTTTATAATCCATACGATTTATTTCTTCAATAAAATCCTTAATATCATCTCTTAAACAGTTCTTTCTTCTAAGAGATCTATCAAATATATGACACAAAACTTGAATTAATAAATTGTAAAATTGAATGTTGTCAAATTCTTTAAATTTATTTCTATTGTTAGCAAGAGTTGCAATAAGATAATAAGATCCTATACAGTTTACTCTCTTATTGTAACCTTCTAAAATATTAATCATTTCCATTAGTTATATTCCTCCAAGTCGAATCTATTTAGAGCTTCTTGAGGTATGTATTTTCCTTGTACTAAAATATTTTTAATACTTTCTTTTAAGTTTAGGTTATTAATATTTTCTAATCCACATTCAAAATTATCTTTTTGATTTTTTGGAATATTCCTCAAGGTATTTTCCTTTGTTTTATCTATCATATGCTCATAAGCAACTTCAAATAATCTTATATTATTAATTTCATTGGTATCTTTTAGGGAAGTGTATATTGATAATCCAGTTTTATCTATATCTCCCCAATATAAAAATTCATTTTCTTTATTTGTAAGATATTCAATTGTTATATCTTCCTTTAATCCTTTAATACTGTTGATTATTTTTTTTCCTTCTCCGTATATAACGGTATCTATTTTATTTTTAAGTATTTCTTTTCCTTCTAATAGCATTTTTGTTATTGTTATGTAAGTGTCTTTATTTTCTATAATTAATATTTTTTGTGGAGATATACGATTTATTGATAAATATATGAATGGCTCTGGTGTCTTATATACGTTTAAATCCTTTATTAGATCTATTTTTAAGTTTTTTAGTACTTCTTTTCCTACTTTACTACTTATGAATTTCTCATCCTTGAATATTTCATAAGATCTTTCGTTAATCGATATTTTCTTTGATAGATTATCAGATTTTTTAATAAGATAACTATTTAAATCCATTATTGCAACTCTATTGTTTTTATAGTGTACTAAGTTTTTTCTATAATAATCTATACTTAATTTATCACATATTTTGTAATTTATTTCTTCTAATATCTTTTTATCTTCTTCTGTTTCTTGTTTTATTATTCTATACTTTGTATATAATTGCTCATGCTGAGGTGTTAGATCTGAGGTTTTTATTGGTTTTATTTTATTATCATTTATTAGTTTTTTTATTATGTGTACTAGTTCTTTATGCTCATTGATTTTGTATATTTTTTGTATTTCCTTAAGGTATATATAAGTCTTTTTTATTTTTGTAATCATACATGTTTAAATCCCTTCTTTACTTATAACTATATTATACACCATTTTACAATTTCAGATTATATTGACTGTACATAAAATAGTACATATTAGATAATGGCAATAAAAAAACTAGAACTTAAAGAAAATCTATCAGCACTAGTTTAAGTATTATTTATATATTTTGAATCTCTGTCTTTATTTATTAGTATAACAAAAACTTAAATCCTTAATTGTAGATGTCAACCCAAAATTGTTCCAAATTTTAATTGAAAATAAGACCACTTTTCATTTATATATAAATAGTAAATTCAAAATAAAATTTCACATGAATTTACTATTCTGCGCTATAATGCGACAGAAGAAACTACAATCTATGAATGGGTTTCATATAGTCCTAGTTCCTACAGTAAGTGGGAAGAAGGTGAACTGATGATGAATGAACTATACTCATCTTAGGAGACAGTTAAAATATGTAAGACTATCTAAAACTAAGATATCCTCAGAGCAAAAAAATCGAAGCAATTGAATCATATTTAAAAGGTGAGAATACAGTAATAAAAATAATGGAAGAATTAAATATTGGAAAACGTACATTCAGAGAGTGGATGCGAAATTATGAAGCTTTTGGAAATGATGGTTTAATAAAACAAAGTTGTAAATTATGCTATTGTGAAGAATTTAAATTGAATGCTATAAAATCTTATCTAAATGGTGAAGGATCTTATGACACAATCTCAAAAAAATATAAAATGAGATCAGTTTATTCACTAAAAGCTTGGGGTAAAGAGTATAATCCTCATAAGTAGATAAAAGAAACCTCGAAGGGAGAAATCTTTATGGAGACTAGAAAAACAGCATTAGATGAAAGAGTTGAAATTGTTAAAGATTGTAGAGAGTGTACAGACTAATGAGAGCCGTAGGCTTAAGTTCTGTTTGCAGAAAAAAGAAATTTAGTTATGTTAAATGTACGCCAGAAGTGATCGCGGAAAATGTATTAAGTAAAAAATTTAGTGCGGATAAAACCTCTCAAAAATGATTAATAGGTGTAACTGAATTTAAATTAACCAATGGGATGAAGGCCTATTTAAGCACAATTCTAGATTTAGACGATAGAAGTATAGTTTCATATGTTATTGGAAAGTCAAATAACAATAACTTGGTGTTAGAAACTTTTGATAAAGCAATAGAGCTATATCCAAATGCAAAACCTATTTTTCATAATGATAAAAGTTTCCAGTATACTAGTAAGGTATTTAAATCAAAACTTTTAACACAAGGCATGATACAAAGTATGTAAGAGTTGATCGTTGTATTGATAATGCTCCTATGGAAGGATTTTGGAGAATTTTAAAAGTGGAAATGTGCTATTTAAGAAAACTTGATACATACGAACAATTAGTCAAAACAATAGAGGATTATATATATTACTATAATAATTTTAGATATCAAAAGAGATTAAATTCTATGTCTCCATTTGCATTTAGGAAATATTTAAATACAGAGATAGCATAATTTATTTTAAGTAGCTCTAAAAAAATTTAAATACCTAGGGTTTTATTTGACATGCTCTTTTTTAGATATCTGATATAATTTCTTTGGCTAATTGTTTTCTTAAAGTGTTCATAAAAAATCTCCTTTACGACATTTGATTATATTTAAATAATTGCCATAAAGAAGATTTTTATTAACCTTAAAAAGCACGAATTATTTTATATTACCATGATTTATTTTATAACTTGTTAATATATTTCTAATAGCCTTGTCTGTTCATTTAAATAAACATCATTATTCATTACTAAAGTATTTATTTCTTTAATTTTATCTCTTTTTAAATTTAATGATTCAAATTTATTATCTTGTATTTTATTCTTTATAAATAAGTATAGAATCATATTTTTCATATTAGTTGAAGACGCCTTATATTCTATATCTGCTATGGGTGAACAAGATATTATTTTTTTAATATCTTGTATTAAATAATTATTTTCCAAGTCTATATCATAATAATAACAAATAGAAGCCAACACAATAGATACTCCTATCAAGTATTTACTTTGTCTTTGCTTATCATCAGATATTAAACTTGTTGAGAATGGATATTCTATCTTCTCAGATATTTTCAGTATCATCCTATTAAACTCATCAAACTTATCTTTTAATAACTCTAATTTTTCACTTTCATTATTTTTATACTGAATTGACTTATACTCTAAAAATTTCTTAGAGGCTGTAACTCCATCTCTGATATTTTCTTGTAGCCCATTTTCTAAAATACTAAATATTATACATATTTCTTGATGATTTTTTTGTTTATCATTACGAGATTTAGTTATGTTATATATTCTAAGTAAATCTGATTTGTAATTAGCATATTTATATTCTGATTTATCTATTTCACCCTCATATTTATCTTTTATTAGAGTATTTATAAATTTACTTATATACTTACTAGTTTCTGAAAAATATGTTGCCATCTCGATTTCTTGCATCTCTAATGGTTTTGTATTTCTGTTATATCTTTTAAATAATTCTATTTCTATTTCTGGATTATCAAAACCATCAAATTCTAGAATTGATAAATGACTTCCTAATATTTTAATTTTATCTTTTTTCTCTAATTCTGAAAACCTTTTATTATCATATAGTGGGTCATTGCCTAATATATCTAAATTTTTAAGTGGATATTTATTCTTAACATACCTATATATAGCATTCAGACGATGCTGCCCATCCATTACATGTCTTATTTGCATATCATTTACACCTATTTTTACAAGAAATATTTCAGGTATTGGTATTCCAATTAAAAGAGATTCAATTATGGAACTTTCTTCCTTGTTTGATGATTTATATGTACGTTGATAATCAGGACTCATAACTATTCCTTGTAAAATTTCCATTTCATCTATTTCATCTATTGATAATTTCAAGTACTTTTCTCCTTTATCAATAAAATTCACAATATCTTGGACTGATACAAGAGGTCTGTTTGATTTAATATTTTTTATAGAATTTTTAAATTGTTCTCTCATTATAAATTTCCCCCTACTATCTCATCATAATAGAATTTTATAGATTTAACTACATTATCTTTATCTGGATAAATATTTTCAAATGTAATACCTAAATTAAATAATTCTTTTAATATTTCTTTTTTAGCATCTTTATTAATAACTACTACTTTACAATACTTTTTTAATTTTTCCTTAAATTCGCCTTTATCTTCTGATGATACTTTTAGGAAACATCCTTTTTGAAAATGTATTCTTTCATTTGAATTCCCTACCTTTATAAAAAATGATCTTGATGAAAATTTACTACAATTATCTATTGCAGATGTATCTGAATAATTTACTAACTTCTCAGATCTTTTTATAGTGTCAGTATTGTAAGAAATCGAGTCTATAAAGTACACAATTGAATGTTGTTTTGTATATTTATAGTCTTCTATTGCAAACAATAATGATATTAAATGAGCTTCTGTGAAATCTAAATATTCTGTTGGTAATCCAAAATGTTGCCCTTCAGCTCTTAATTCTTCACTCGATCTATTTTTTATTTCCTTATCATAATAAATTATTTTTTGTTTGAATGCTTCCTCATATTCATCTGAATGTATACCATAGTCTTTTTTATATTTTCTATGTAATGATGGTAATAATTCATACATACAATCTTTTTGCCCTCTAGATACATAGTCGCCTGCGTTATCTAGTTCAGATAAAAATGAAACATACTGACTCAAATTTGATATAAATATAACTTCTGATTCAGGTATACCTATATATTTAGACATAGTATTTTGTATATTATACTCTTTCCACTTTTCATTTTCTTCATATATTTTATTTACAGCTTTAGATATATGTTCTATATTTATATTTAAATTTCGTTCTAACTTAATATTAGTTATATCAACTAAGTCCTCTATTTTAACATTTTTTAATATATCTATATCTATAGAATTTATTTCACTTTTATCATTAGTATCTATAAAATATGATTGCTTTAAATAGCATAAGTTTTTCATATATAGTTCAAATTCAGTTGAATCTTCTTCAAATTTATTTACCTCCATAAGCATACTTTTAATTTGCTCATCCCCTAATTTTGAAATATATTCAATATCATCTATAAATTTATCCATTATCTCATATAATACATCATCCTTCTCGCTTAAGTCATTACTAATTAGTAATTTATTATCAAAAATTTTACATATTACTGACTGCATTTTTTCCCCCATTAAAATTATTTTTACTCTAACTTATCTACATTACAACAAATTTTACCATATTCGGTTAGATATATCGTTTTATTTATGACAACTTAGATATTTTATAAAATTTTTAAGTATCATCTATTAATATATATTATAAATTTAAATCAATAACAAATGGGCTACCACACTAGAGAATTGATATACCCCCTTTATGGGAAGAAAAATTAAAGTCTTAGATGAGATAAGATAATCTTAACTACACATTGTGTTACATATAAATATTTCTAACACACTTAATAATTAAGTAACTATATTTCATTAACCATCTTATAACTATTTATAATCTATCCACTATCCTTCTTCAATAAATTCAGACAAATTTTCTACTGTAGTATTGAATACTTTAGCAATATCTATCACTAACTTTAAAGAAGGATTATATTTTCCATTTTCTAAGTGTACAATAGTCTCACATCTTACCCTAACTGATTTAGCAAGTTCATTTTGTGTCATAAGGAGTTTTTCTCTATATTCTTTAATTTTTGTTTTCACCAATATTACCACTTAGTTACGTATCTCCCTTTTATCAAAATATACATACAAAATTAATTTAAATAAAAACTGTATAAATAAAACTGCAATGAGAATTATACCCATGTCCAAGTTTGATATATTTATATTCCTTGTATGAGAGGTTGCAAAGAAAATAGATATTATAACTATAGAATATATCATTATTTTTATTGCAATCTGATTAACCTTTGATGGTATAAATTCTGATGATTCATCAACTAAATCATTATACTTTTCATTATAAATTGCATAGCATCAAAAAACTATTAACCAACTCAATTCTGGAAGAGATGCAGTACTTGGATCTTTAAAAATATATTCTTTAATAAACATTGCAATACAAGACTAGATTAGTTTATTATATCTATTCTCTCAATCATATCATTTACTAACTATTATCCTAATAAACATGTAATATTGAAAAATTATACAACCTAAATGCATCTCAATATGGAGCTGCCGCATGATCAAATTAAATTTGTTCTGTGAAAGCTCTTTTCTAATTATCTTAATATGTATATTTTCAATTGTTTTATATAAAGTTTCTGTTCTAAGTAAAATTATGCATGACAAATAAAGATACAAAAATACCATTTTTTCAGATAATATTTGATTATAAATAATAAATTTAGAATACTTTTTTTAAATGATGAAGATATATTCCACATTTATTTTTTAATATTTTATTGTGTAACCTAGAAATATTGTGAGCTATCGCTACGATAATACATTCTGATAGAACATTTTCTTTACCTCGGCTTAAAAATCTTCTAAATCTCATATTTTGTTTTACTTGAGCGAAAGCTCCTTCTGCTTGTATACTTCTATTCACTCTAAGTTCATCCCCCTCAGGGCTCATAATTCTCTTTAAGTTTTCTTTTCTTTTTCATGAAACGACTTAGATACTTGTAAGTTTTTAGTCCTATTTTCAAGAGGAATCTTACTATTACTTCTCTTAATACAACTGCTTTTATATTGACAATTCCTACACTCTTTACAAATGTAACATGTTATTGCACTTTTATATCCTGTTTTTGATTTCCTATTTATTATTTTATTAGCAAATAGTTTTTTCTCATTTTTACAAATATAATAATTATTTTCTTCTTCATAATCCATATTGTCAATACATCCAATATCAGTTTTATATTTTCTAGTTTTAATAATTTCATAATTTGTAGGTTTTATGAAAGATAACTGATTATTATGTTCTAAAAATACATAGTTTTCTTCACTTTCATATCCACCATCAGCTATTACATTAGGATATTTAAACTTAGTATATTCCTCTATAGATTTTAAAAATGGTATTAATGTTGTAGTATCAGCAGTTTGATTCCCTGAATTTAGCCAAACTATATATTCTTAATCTACACCAAATTGTATATTATATGCTAGTTTCAGTTGCCCATTTTTCATATGATCTTCTTTCATTCTCATAAAAGTTGCATCATTATCTGTTTTAAAATAACTATTTCGTTCACCCATTATATGAAGATTTTTAGTAGATTTTTTCAATCTATCAAGATAATTATTTAATTGCTCTATAGATTTTTGAATAGTAAATTTTCTATTTCCTTTTCCATGAACAAATGCTACATTTGCTTCTTTTGATATTTCTTTTAGTTTCTTTAAATGATAGATTTTAATTTTATCTTCATAAACTACTTTAATGCCAACATCAATCGCACATTTCACTATGAAGTCAGATATATTATTCACCATTTTAGCCATATTTTTATTTATAGCTTTTTTCCAAACAAAAGTATATCTATTAGCAGATGACTCTATTTTTGTACCATCAATAAATATTGTGTTTTTTGAAATTTCATTATTATCTCCAAGAGAATTTGTAAATTGTGCAATCAAAATTTTGCCTATTGGTTAAAAATGTATACTGCGAAATTTTACAATTGTTGAATGGTCTGTAGCAGAGGTTTCGACTAGAAGGTACATAAAATTAATATCTCTTTTGCATGTTCTTTCTATTTCTCTCGAAGAATAAATACAGTTCATACCTATATTTATTATAACTTTCAAAAATTGTCTATAGATTACTCTATTTCCTCTAATTCAAGAATAAGTCTTATATAATTTTTCTAAATTCATCTTCTCAATAATTTGACTTAATAACCTTACAGAATCATCTTTTGGAATCATGTAATCAATATTTAATGGTAACTTAAATTGATAATTATCACCATAAGTAGTATAATCAATTTGTGTAGTATTTTGTTTTAGCATACAATTATTATACAAGAATCCCAGGATCTTTTTGACTTGGGATTTATTTTTTTATACAAAAAATAGCGTAGCACTATTTTCTAGTGCGACAGCCTCTTTATTTATTAACCTTCTAGTTGTGTGCTTTTCAGCAAAATAAAAGGAATTACTTAGTCCAAACATAAGTAATTCCTTTTATGCTATTATTTTCATTTTAAAAATTGGTGGAGACGAGGGGAGTCTATAAGTGGTTATTTGATTGTTTTGTTGGTTTTTATAATGCTACTTATATAAATACTTATATTTATTTTTTAGATATCTTTTTATAGTTTTTCTTACTCTTCTTTTCTACAATTGGGGTATAGTTGGGGTATTTATTTTTAATTTTCTTTTAAATACTTCTTTTAATTAATATAACATTAGATTTTCAATATTCTATATAATAAATTACTTATATTACCTTTTTCTATAAAAAATAACTGCTAATTATTATTTCACAATTTCATAAGTTTCTTATAATAGATTACAAATAAACCTTGTTTTATTATAGTTATTTTTTCACCAATCACTAAAGTTCATATAACCTAGTATATTCTTTCCTCTAAAATCTCTTCTATTTCTTCCTTTTCAATTCTACGTTTCCAGATTTCAATATTTTCTATAATGTGTTTCTTGTGCTTTAATAATTCTATTCCTGTAAAGTATGTCATCAAGGACTCATAAAATTTAATTCTTTGTTCCATGTAAGGAATCATGCTTCCTGTTCCTCCCCAATGATTTGGTTCAAGCTCTAATCTGTTGAATATATCATAATCTTTATTTAACTGAATAAAATAAATGATGCACTCTCTACGTATATCAGCTCTTAATTCGGAAATCAAACTAAAGATACTAATAATTTTTTCATTTTTACAATTATCAAAAATAATATGTTTTAACCAACTTATTTGATTATTTGCTTTTACTTGCTCTTTTTCTTCACATGCTAAAATACTTGTAAAGAATGATTTTAAGTTCCATTTATATATATCACTAGATTTTTCAAGTTCATAAAAAATATTATCAAATATTTGTTGATAATTACTACTTAGCCAACATGCACTAATTCTATCAATTTTACTATTTCTAAGCTTATTTATATTACCAATAATATATTGTATGTATAGTAATAGCCATGAATCATCATTTTCAATAAAAGCTTTAATAAAGACTCCAGAGTGATCACGATTGAAATCATAATTTATACTTTTGAAATAAATATCTTGCAAAAGCAAGGTATTATCTTTAAAAATATTAATAATTTCAGATGGTTTATAAGCTTTTTCATTAAAAAATAAACATAAATAAATGTGTGCAATAAAAGGACTATATTTAAATTTATCATTTATAATTTTCACAACACTAATATATATATCTGGTTTTAACTCTATATATTTATCTAGAAACCTCAAATTTCTATATGCAGATTCATTGATATTTTTATCATCCTCTTCTTTCAGAAATTCAAATAATTTTTCTATCCACTCTTTACTTACTTCATCTTCAGGAATTGCTTCGAAAAAAGCGTACTTCCATTCATTTTTTCTAGCAAAATCTTTATGATTAATAAGTTTAAGTGTTTTATTTACTCCAATATGCTTAAAAAGCCTTCTTATATTTGATTCAGGATATAGAGATAAATTATAATCACTATTGAAATAACAATTTATAAATGTCAAATATTTACTTTTATTATGCTCTAGTGCTTGGCAAAACAATTCAATTCCATTATTAATACTCCAAGATTCATCTGGTAGTTGTTTAATGATATCATTACATATACAAACAAAATCATTTAAATACTCTTCTTCACACTCTTTAGCATACTCTTCTATAGCTATCTTTCTTTTTTCTTCACACTCTTCATAACTAACTTTACATTCATAATATTTTTCTGATAATAGTGAGTATATAGACCATTCCTTAGCATTAAATATATCTTCGAAGTTATTATTAATTAAAATGTTATAATGACTGTACTTTTTAATAATTTGATCACATACTTTACAAGTCATCAGAACATTAAACTTTCTTACATTTTTAATTATAGACTCAATATATTTCAAATCAAATTCTAAAACCTTTGAATCTATTTCTTCATACCAGCCTTGTGAGTAATTTAAAATAATTTTTAAAATTCTATCTTTGTAAGTATCATGTTTACTTAATTCAATAAGATTAGTCCAAATTATATCTCTGTATTCTTCAGAACCTCTTGTTAACTCTACTGAGATTGTGTATATTGTAAATTTTTTTCCATTTATTTCAGTAGGTGAAAAATTTAAAGATAAAAATTTTTCCGCAACATTAATAAATAAATGTTTCATCAATTCATTATCCTTACAATATTTAGAGAGTATTTGAGCTGTATTTTTCAAGACATAATAATCTGTACTATAAGAATACTTATCTACTCCAAAGTATTCAACTAATAATTTATATATTTCAATAACTTTACTTTGTTTTTTATTACAATATATAAATATAAGTTCAAGTGCTTCTAAAATATAATCACTATTTCTATATTCTCCTAAAGTTAATAAAATTTTATCTGTCAAGCAATCTAAATGCTTATCAAAATTAATTGTTTGTATATCAATATTTTCTATCTCTGTATATTCAATCATTTGTTCAAGATATAATAATGATTCAATTGGTTTAAAGCTCCAGAATGTCATTAAAAATTCAAAGAATAACTCATCGTCTTCTTTTTCATATATATCCCATACCTTATTTACTTCCTCTGATATGTACTTTTCTGTTTCTTCTGAATGAAATATGTTTAATAATATATTAATAATCCTAACTATTCCACCTCTAAAATTTTTGAAACCTATATTTAAAATCTCTGAAAATAGAATTAGTTTTTTTTCAAAAAAGGTATGATAAATCATATAATTAGACAAACATTGATCTGATATACGTGCAACTTTATCATAATATATGTCAATAAATTCCATACCATGTAAAAATTTTAAGTTTTCAATAAATTCAGACTCATCAATATTAAATAAATCAAATATTGGATGTAATTTATCTAAATAATCCAAATTAATAGTATGTAAAATGGCTATTATTCCAGCAGATAGACACATTTTATTGTTAGTTGATATAACACTTGATTGAATATATTTGCTATAATATATTTCATATAATTTAGTTGCATCTCTAATACTATTAATATTTTGATTATCTTTAGCTAATTTACCTGCTAAAAAAGCTATTCTAGGATTGCCTTCTGCAATATTAACTATTTTTTCTAGATATAAATCATTTATTATTTCTAAATTTTCTTTAAGAAATTCTTTTATCTCATCATCTTCCAATTTATTAAGTTCAATTTTTTTTGGTATAACAAATTCTTTTATCTGATTTATGACATATTTTCTAGCATAGTCTCGTACTGTTACAATGATTTTAACATTATATCCATGCTTTACCTTGTTTAAATATTGTAATATATGCTTAAATCCATTAAGTTCATTCGCATCATCTACAAATAGCAAATAATTACCTGGAACTGGAATATATGATGTTAAATCTTCATATATTGGCAAATCATTACTACGAATACATAGTATTCTATACGTATTTTCTGCTGAGAACCTATTCATTCCCTCTAATACAAACCTTGTCTTACCTACTCCAGCTTTTCCAAATACTACAACAACTCTATTAAGCTTAATTTCTTCTACAAGTTCTTTAATTTCACTTTCACGAAATTGAAAGTTTGTTGATAATGGAGCTATCATTTCATTAGAATCATACCTTCTAATAAACTCATCAATACTTGATATCTGATTTGTATCAATACTTATACCTAAAAAATCTTTAGCTAGTATCGGAAAATATTGATAAACATCATTAGCAATTCTATCAATCCCATATAAACTAAGTAATATACCACATTCCTCACATATCTTATATAATTCTTTATCTTTACCTGCATCTAATGTTGAAGATGTGTGACAACATATTATCTCACTTATATCAATTCTATCAATTCCTGTCTTCTTTTTATCAAGACATTTGACGATATCTTCTTCTATTTTAGAATTAATACCTGCTTGTTGTGTTGTATAAGCAACAAATATATACTTTCCAGATTTCAACTTGCTTTTAAAATATGTGTCTGGATTTCCTGTTGTTGTTTTCATTGTTCCTGATTTCATACCGAGTTCAAAAATTCCATCATATCCAATACGTGATAGGTACTGATCACAAAACTCTTGAAATGCTCCTCCTTCTAATTGATTTATTTTATCTTTAATACTAGTTAGTTTAGACATAATTATCACCCTTTCAAATATTACTTTTACTCAAAATATATTTTCAAGTTAAGCATTTAAATAAATTGAGAGATTAATCATCTTGTAATTTACAGTTACTCTGATTTTTAATTTTATTCAAAAGTACTTATATAGCTAATCTATTATAAGAATTTATTTTATTTTTTTTTCATAATTTGTTAGTTCAAAATCAACAATTAATTCTTAAATCATATATTATACACTTCCTTAAATATAGTTATATTTGATAAACCTTAAGTCTATATATCTATAGTATAGTTTTTGTTTACACTTTTTACTTCTTCAATAAAAGTTGATTTTGTTCCACTAATTTTGTATAAATATATATTGCCCTTTGGATTTACATAAGTAGGATTAAATAAAACTAAATTTTTACCACTACTATTGCGTGTGCTTCTAAAAATAATTCCATTATACCTTTTATTTTGGATATAATTTGCAAATACATGGAATGGAGCATATTCGTATTCTTTTTCTTTAGCATTATCAGTTTCAACTAACTCAAATATATAATCTGATATAAGCTTCAAATAAATATAGATTAAATACTTATTAATCTTCTTTTTAATTATTTCTTTATTCTTCAAGTTTGAAGATATATAATATATTTTGGATATTATTTCATCATACTTATAACTATCAGCAATAGTTAAATCTAATACCTTTAATTTTGTATATTCACTTGGAACAATAAATTCCATAATAGATACATAATTATTATTATTCTTTAATTTATATGCTCCTAATTCTTTTATACATGTTTCTTTTACATTCTCAAAATTATTTTTACAGCCATTATCTTTTAACTCAACACCTAAATATATAAATACTCTATCTTTTGGATTAAATCTGTTTATAGAGACATATTTTTTATTTGGAATAAATCTAGAATAATTATTACATTTCTCACCTACTCCTCTTAGTAAAATTTTTATGTTTCCCAATTTAACATCTATCTCTTTTCCCCTATACTTGAACATATCATCAAAATTCCTGTAGAAATCTAAGCATAAAATTTTACTCAAATCATCATATTTTATTTTGTCAATAGATAATTTTTCTTTCGCATCATTCCACTTTTTCTTTACATTATTTCCAATATATTCTGATTTTTTACTTAAAAGCAATCTTTCATGCAATGTACATTCCAATTCCATATCTTTAAATCCCCCTAGTTTGTACTTTCTAATTCTACACTTTGCATTCTATTTATAAAAATAAATTCAGTGATATAATAAATTTTATATAATAGTATATCTTAAATATTTTAAAATTTCTTAAAATTATTATATCATACCTTGATATTGTCAAATAATCAAAATGCATTTTTAAAAACTTATAATTCATACTTAAATTGTGCACACCTCAAATACACAATTTGTAAAAAATTATTATATTTTACAAACACCTTTTTCTAATAAATTTTTTATTCAATTTTTATATAGCTAAAGTACAATCTAGAATTTTATCACAAAAACAAAAAATACTAGCCATTTAAGACTAGTATTTTTAGTGTTTATATCCAAATATTTATATAACAATTAAATTATATACTCTTCTTCAGTTATTGCAACTTCCTCAATGACATATATTTTTTCTATTTTATTGAGATAATCTACTATACTTAATCCAATAGCCTTTCCTAGCTTAACAGGAACTGCATTTCCTATCTGCTTGTACACCTGGCTAACTGACCCTGTAAACTCCCATTCATCAGGAAAACTTTGAATTCTAGCATATTCTCTAGTTGTGAATGGTCTAGTCTCATCTGGATGACATCTTTCAGTTTGCTTTTGTGCAGGACTACATGTTAAAGTTAGGCATGGTTCATCCCAACTTATTCGTCTTGCCATACCTCTTTTTCCGCCACCACTATAATAACTTTTTCCCATATAATCTCTTGCCACCTCATCTGGTAAATTTATCCAACATCCGCCTGGTGGTACCATATCTAACACTTTTTTCTTCCTCTCAGGATATCTAGCTCCTTCAGATTTTGGAACATTTTTAAGTGCATCTCTTAATGTAGCAACATATTCAAACGGCTTAGGGAACTTAAAATCCACATGTGACAAATCTTTTCTTGTTCCTATTATAATAACTCTTTCTCTCTTTTGTGCAACTCCATAGTTCACAGCCTTTAGTATTTCATATTTTACATTGTATCCAATCTCACTAAATACATCTACCATAGTTTTTAATGTTTTTCCATCATCATGAGATACAAGACCTCTAACATTCTCTGCTAAAAACACCTTAGGCTTTAACTCTTCTAGAATTTTAGCATAGGAATAAAACAATGTCCCTCTTACATCCTCTAACCCTAGCTTCTTACCCGCATAGCTAAATGCTTGGCATGGATAACCACCTGATAGCAAATCTATCTCTATATTATTATCAATATAATTTTTTATTCCGTTTTCTGCTATTTTAACAACATCACCCTGTATAACATTCCAACCTGGTCTATTTAATTTTAATGTATCACAAGCATATTTATCCAATTCTACTAAGCCTACCTCTTTAAAACCAGCTTTTTCAAGACCTAATGCTAATCCTCCTGCCCCTGCAAATAATTCAACACATGTATATGGTCTTTTAGCTAATACATTACTTATATCTACCTGTTCATTACTTTTATTTTCCTCTTCAGAATTTAATTCAGATTCACTAGCTTCTTTATATGTACAATCTCTATACTCTACATAATCTTCATTACTGCTACAAATATTTATAAATTTTATTTGCTTTTCATTTACATCTTCCACACACATGATTTCATCAAATCCAATATCTAACACTTCACATAATTTTTCTACATTACTTTTTATAGGTGTAAATTTTTCTGATAATATTGCAGATAACTGATTCTTCGTTATGCCCATATTTAATGCCAGTTGATTCTGACTTCGTATATTTTTCTCTTTCATAATTTTTCTCACTCTATTTTTATCAATAGTTACTTTTTTCATTTAGTTCACCTCTTATAGATAATATACCCTTAAATAGTTAATAAAATACATTAACTATTTAAGGATATATTATCATAATTTTAATTTTTATGTAAGTAGTTATAAAAACTTAAAATAAAATATCTATAAACAACCTAATATGACCTCATAATTTTACATATTATGGAATATATTGTATAATGACATTAATACTTTTTAGGGGGATTATTTTATGACTGAATTAGAAAAACAAGAAATACTAGATAAAGCCAAAGATTTTTTTACAAATATTTTGGTTGCTAATCATAAAAAGAATACTATTAAGTTAAATTTAAAGGCATTTAATATAAATCCTTTTTTAGTTAAATACTTAGCTAGTTTCTTAACAGGATCAAATAAACCTGAAGATATTGCTAAAGCATTGATTTATCCAAGAGTTCTAGGCACTTCTATTAATACGTCCTTCGGAACTAATTTACAAAAATTCTGTATTACCACTTTAGATGGTTTTGCATCTACAACTTCTGGCATTGATATAGAGTTTATTGATTGTATTGATGGTAGAAGGAAATTCTGTCAAATTAAAGCTGGACCAAACACTATTAATAAAGACGATGTTAAAACTATAATTGACCACTTTAGCTCAGTTAAAAGACTTGCTAGAACAAATGGGCTTTCATTATCTTATAATGACTTAATTGTTGGCGTTTTTTATGGAACAGAAAATGAACTTAATGCTCACTATAAAAAAATTAATGAAGAGTATCCAGTAATTGTTGGCCAAGATTTTTGGTATAGACTTACTGGTGATGAAAACTTTTATTTTGATTTAATAGATACAATTGCTCAATCTGCTTTAGAAGAGGATTGTACTATTTTACTTAATGATACAATATCCAATCTAGCTGATGAGATTTCTAAAGATAAATCTTTATTCAATCAAAAATAATATAAAAATGATTAAATGATATAGTTTACATTTTTAAAATAGTAAATGAAATATATTTTGCCAAATTTATATTCTAATAAAAATTGAGCTATAAGTTAATTTATGTAAATACAAAATCACTTATAGCTTTTTAAATACATACAATTAGCAAGTCTAAAATATATCATAAGTTTTATTTATTAATACTTGAATTTAAACTTTAAATATCTCTATCTGAACTAATTACTTTAATAATTCAATTATAAACATAGCTCCTGTCTTAAATCCAAGTTTATAACTAAGTTCTCTTTCAAATTCCATCAGAGAATTAAATAAATCATTTAATTCCATTAATTTATGTATTTCATTTTCTCCTGATAAGCTCTTTTCTAATAATTTATTAATCTCTCTAATTTCTTTCCAACATTCAGTATAATATTTGTCTTTTTCTAAAATATCACTATACATATGTTCATTTATCCAATAATCAAAATATATTTCTATAATTTCATCATACATGTTAGTACCTCCTTGACTTTAATCAGGTACTTAATATATACTTAAGTTGCTAGGTTAGTGTACATCAAGTACCTAATTTATAAAGGTAGTTGTTATATTTATATGGCAACTACCTTTTTCTAATAAGTGTTTAAATCTAAACTCAATATATTTTAAATCTCTATTACATCTAATTAAGTTTTATATATTTACCATTCAATACTTCTTGAAACATAATTTATCTATTACTTAATAAATCATACTTCTTTTTTATATCTCTTGTATCTTCTTACATTCTTCAAAAGAAAACAAATTTCCTATATACCAATATGGTCTAAATCCTGACTCACCATCTCTATTTTTAGCAACAATAATCTCACTTAAATTAGCACCAAAACCTTTTTCTCTTCGTCTCAGCTCTCTTATATCCTCAATTCCCATTGTCTTACAATAATTAAGAGCTTCTTTTTCTGTAGGTCTATGAATATATATAACTGAATTAGAATCCATATATATCTGCTTTGAACTTCTCATTACTCTATCGCCTTTAGGTCTTTCATCCTTCAATTCATCATTTAATTGAGCAAGCTGAATAACTGGTATATTAAAATCTAAAGTAATCTTTTTTATTTGCCTTGATAAGTCAGCGAATTTAGCTTCTCCTACTTCTTTACCTTCATAATCCAAAATTTGCAAATAATCAATTATTACTAAACTAGGCTTAATATTCTTTATTTCTCTCTTTATTCCTGATACTGTGTTTACAGAGTCATTTATATAAAGATTATTTTCTTGATTTATTATGCTTAAAGCTTGTATATATTTGACTATTTCATCATCATTTAGATTTCTATTCTTCATTTTTACAACTGATATTCCAGTTAGTGATGCTATATTTCTAAACAAAATCTGTATATCGCTCATTTCTCCACTTATAAAAAGTACTTTCTTGCCTTGAAATATTACATTTCTAAGTATTTGTAAAGCTAGTGCCGTTTTCCCCCTTCCACTTTTAGCTGCTATTGTAGTTAATTCACCCCCATATAAACCTCCTATAGTCTCATCTAAGAACTTTATTCCAGTCTTAATACCTTCATTTATTTCATCATTTATATATTCAAAAGCTCTCTCTGATATGGCTGTTATACTTGAATCCTTTTTTATTAATTTTTGATTAGCTTTATTTATATCATTTTCTAACTGATATATAAGGGTATTATCATCTATTTCTCCAAGACTGAATTTATTGAATTTATCAATTATATTTCTATTTTTATACTTTTCAATAACTATACTGACATAACTCATAAAATTTGATACTGTTGGAACTATGGTTGACAAACTAGTTATATAGCTTATACCTCCAGTATTATTCAAATGACCTTTTCTCTTTAATTCTTCTGTAAGAGTTATTATATCTATTACTTCATTTCTCTTATTTATTTCTTTTATAGCATTAAATATGTATTTATGTTCCTCATGATAAAACATGTCTTCATTCAACATTTGCTCTAACTCTTCTACTATTGTTGAGTCTAATAAAATGCTTCCTAATATAGATTGCTCTGCTTCTGTATTTTTAATTAAGTTGTTTGAATTGTTTATAATATAACCTCCTTACCACTTTAATTGTGAGTCATCTGGATTATATATTCCTGTCTCTTTATTTATGACAATTTCCTTGCTATGATAATTGCCCTCTAGTATCTTGGTAAAATTACTTGAATTCATTATCCAATCAAAGTTTGCTTTCCATCCTGTATTATTGTTTCCATTTAGAAAACTTGTCTTACTGACTATATTTATAACCTCTAATACAGTTTCTTTATCATATTCTCTTATTCTTGAATTTATTCTCTTCTTTCTTGTATCTGTTAGTTTATTGACCTTTGAAAGTTCCATACAAGTTGAATTAAATTTACTTATGATTTCACTATATATAATATTATTTTCATTCTTTATATTCTTGATTGTTGTTGATTGATTGTTAATCGTCTGTTGATTAGGTTGTTGATTTTCTATGTTATCTTGGTAAAGCTCCCAGTTTTCAATAGTTATGACTATATATTTGTTTGTTGTTTCGTATGTTAGAAAACCAGCATTTTTAAAAACCAACAAACAACTTCTAACCATTTGATAACTAACTCCTTTACCACATCTTTCAGCTATTTTGCTATATGAAGAAATAAATTGTCCAGACTTTATTTTTATCTTTTTATTATCTATAAAAACATGATTTTCTTTATGACTAGCCATAAGTAATAGAGTTATTAATATTACTTTTCTTTCTGGTTTAATATCTTTCCAAATTGATTTATCCAACAACTCCCTATAAAGCTTTATCCACCCTTTATTGCTCAATTGCAAACACCTACTTTAAGACTATAACTTAATACCATTTGCATTTTCAATAAACCAATCATCTAATTTGTTTTTTATTATGTATACTCGATTATTTATCCATATACAAGGGAACCCTTTATTTTTAGAATGACATAACTGCCTAAATTTTGATTCTCCTATAGGATAAAGCTTCGATGCTTCTTTACATGTTATAAGTTCAGCTTTATTTCTTTTCACATTTTCAATAATTTTATATCCTTGCTTTTTTTCTTGTGCTTCTTCTTCATTCTTTACAATAATATTTAAAGTAGCTTGTAATGTCTTTAAAACTTCTAAATTATTATTCTCTTTCATATTTTACTCCTCCTTACTAAAAAATAATTCTTCTACTGTTGTGTCTAAAGCCCTAGACAGTTTAACCATCAAATCATTGCTTGGATTATTAGCCTTACCTCTTTCCAAGCTTGATAAATAATATCTTGATATACCAACTCTATCTGCCAGTTCTTGTTGCTTTAAACCTTTTTTAATCCTAAATATTTTCAAATTGATTCCCATACTTTTTCCTCCTTTTTTCTAGTTTACATTCGTAAACTTTACATTTTAATTATAATGTCGACATATGTGTACTGTCAATAAAAATATATTATTTTTCTGTTCTCATTTGTGTACTTTTGGGCTATACTTTATACGAGGTGATAATATTGCAAATTGGAAAAAACTTAAAAAAGATAAGAAAACAAAAAGAATTAACACAGATTCAACTTGCTGAAATTAGTGGCATCTCAAGAAATGCTCTAATAAACTATGAAAATGATAAAAGAATACCTAGTATAGATACCTTATCAAAACTCGCTAAAGCTTTGAAAATTGAAAAGACTATCTTTTATTTTGATATTGAAAATGAAGTAATGACTAATGAAGATGTTTTATACTTTTTACAGTCTTTATTCCCAGAAGAATACTATTCTTTTGATGAATTTTTAAATGCTATTTCAAATCTTATGGAAGATGATGATATTAGAATTACCTCAAGTTTACTGTTAGGTGCTTGGTCTGATAAAGACCAATATTATAAACTTGGTGAAAAATTAGAACTAAATGAAAATCAAGTTTATAATTGGATACTTTCAGATTGTATATCTAATACTGAATTAGATTTTTCATTACATCCTGATGACATAAAAGAAATTATTAAAAATGATGTTCTTATAAAACAATCAATTGATGAATTATTAGATATTGGTCTATCAGAAGAAAATATAGAAGCAATCTATGATTACTTTAGTGAGGCAACAGATAATGGGAGTAACATTCGACTAAAAAAGTTAATATCTCAAAAAGAAAATATGACTATTAAAAATAATGATTACTTTAAATTATTACAAGAAAATAATGAATTAAAGGAAAAAAATAAAAAGCTTGAAAATACACTTAAAGAAATAAAAAAACTACTAACTAAAATATAAAATAATATCAATACTATCTAAAGTAATGATAAAAAACTATGAAAGGAGCTACAATCATGAATAAATCATATATACCAAAATACATATATAAATTCCCTACTAACCTACCTCATGGAGATAGAAAATATACTTTAACATACATTAGAAGAATGATAAGTGAATTTGTGTATGATATGGGTAACCTAGAAAATAACCCATTTACATTCCCAGAAGTACAAACATTACTTGATGGTATAACAGTAGGTGGGCATAAATTAAGTGACCAAAATCAAATACTAAATATAAAATCATCATGGGATTATATAATAAAATTAAGTAACAAAGAAAACTTACCTTTAAATAAAGATACAATTTGCTCTATACATAAAATAGTTGCAAAAGATGAAGCTCTAATTGTTGGAGATTTTAGAAATGGTAACATAGGTATAGCAGGTACTACTCAATATGAGTGCATAGAAGCCACTCTATTAAATGATTTATTTGTAAGTGACATAAATATCATAAATAAAATAACTAACCCCTTAGAAAAGGCTATAATAATAAATTTATGGTTGTCATATTGCCAATTCTTCTATGATGGTAATAAAAGAACTGCTAGACTTACCTCAAACCTAATACTTATAAATAATGATATAGGAGTTCTATCAATACCAGCTAAGCATAAACAAGAATACAACACATTAATGTTAAACTTCTATGAAACACTAGAAGCTGATGAAGTTATAAAATTCTTATTAGAGAAATGTATTACATTCTTTGATGGATATAACTATAAATCATATAAGGAGCTGTTTAAAAATGGCAACTAAAAGAGCTAATGGAGAAGGCTCTATCGGAAAATATAAAGATGGTTGGCGTTCCCGTATAATGATTGGTTACAATGAAGATGGTAAACCAATAAGAAAAGAATTTTATGGTAAGACTCAAAAGGAAGTTAAAGATAAATTAGATACTTATAAAAAACAATATTATTTAAACTCTGATATTTCAAATGATAAAATAACTTTAGAGCATTGGTTTTACAATTGGTTGTTTGAATATAGAATAAAAGATTTAAAACCCAAGTCATTTGAGAGATATGAAAGCATCTATCGCAATTATATTAAAGATACTGATTTAGGCAATGTTAAATTAAAAGACTTAAGAGTATCCCACATACAAAAATATTACAATAGATTGCTTGATTCCAATAAAAGTATACCTACTATAAGACAAATAAACACTAAACTGAAAACCTGCTTATCAGAAGCTGAAAAACAAGGTCTTATACAACGTAACTATTGTACTATGGTAAATATACCAGTTGAAAAAAAGGAAAATAAGCTTGAAATATTGACTCTTGAACAACAAAAGAGTTTTATAAAAGCTATAGATGGTCATAAATTAGAGGTATTATTTTTACTTGCTCTTGGTACTGGACTTAGATTAGGAGAATTATTAGGACTTAAATGGTTTGATATTGATTTTAAAAGTTCTAATTTAACAGTTAAAAGAACTCTTCAAAGAACATATCTTATAGATAAAAATGGAAATAGAGAGCTTAAAGTATTAGAGCAAGAGCCAAAGACATCAAATTCTTACAGAACTGTACCGATTCCAAAGGATGTCTTAAATAAATTGAAAGAACATAAAGTAAATCAAAATACAGATATATTAAAGGCTGGAGAATTATATAGAAATGATAATTATATATTTTGCAATGAATTAGGTATCCCTGTAGATGATAAAAGACCTTTAAGGAATCTAAAATCTATATTAAATAGCTTAGATATAGAGCCTATAAAATTTCATGGTCTTAGGAAAACTTATGCAACTAGACTTTTTGAGAATGATGTCCCTCCTAAAACTGTACAAGTTTTAATGGGTCATTATGATATATCAATAACTTTAAATATATATACTCAAGTTATGGAAGATAAGAAAGTTGAAGCTGTAGAAAAGTTGGATAAAATATTTTCATTTTAGAAGCTATAAATCTATTGGCTCCTTTTTTGACTAAATACTATTCTGTAATTGATATATTTATTATATAAATAATAAAGTAAAAGATACTAGTTTTATAAGCTAGTATCTTTTATATCTATAAATTTTATTTGTAAATATTTAAAACTAATTAAATAATCAATTACAAGTTTAAACTAATTTCATTACTACATAATAAACTTGCTTCATCCCAATCATCTCTAATATCTTCTCTAAAGTATTTATATACCTCTAGAACAAATTCTTCATCCTTAGTATTAGAAGTCCTATTATGAATAAGGTCATCTATTTCATTAACTGTAATCAATGTATTCAGATTTTCTGTACTTATTTTATATCTATAGCCAAATGTACCTATAGACATAATTGTAATATCATATATAAGTCTAATTATAGTCTCTGAATCTATTATATTTTTAATGTAAACCTTAATATCTCTGTCAATATCTTTTAAGGCACGATATAATGCCCATACACCATCTTTATTATAAAATTCTTTATATATATTTATATTATTATCATATATATTTTTTCCAATATATATGAATTTTTCATTAAATTTTATTAATCTCTCTTTTTCAATATCACTTTTTACATATTTATTGCATTTCATCCAATAATTTATACTATCTATTATTATTAACTTTGAATATTCATTTTCCATATCTTCTATATATTTATTAAAGTGAATGTCAGGCATTAATAGCAATATATCAGATATAATCATACTAGCTCTACTTCTGCCACTTAACCCCATAAATTCTCTTGCATCTTCAATCTCATATATATTCGAAAATAGTGCATATGCTAGATAATGTAAATTTTCAACTTTAATATCTCCTATATAATATTGCATAGTTTCAAAAACAGTTTTGTGAGTTTCTTTTGGAAATTTTCTAATTAATAAATATAAATTATCCATAATATTAATTTTATTATCACTATTATTAATTAATTCAATAAAAATATCAATAGCATTACTTATATATATAAAATCATTATCCGTTTGAGCAAAATATAAATCAAAGAATTTCGCACTACAAATACTTTTTTTCTTTTCAATAGACTTATATTCTTCATGGTTAGAAATAATTGCATTTACAGTACATTCTAAATCTTCTCCACATTTATACTTTTTAACATAAGGAAATATCTCTGATAATATACTCTGATACTCTTTATTATTTTCATCGGAGAATAAGTTATCAAAATATGCTTTACCTTCTTTATTAAACTGTTGTTTATTAATTAATGAAGAAATTGAATTTAGCCATATTTTATCATGTGATATAAAAAATTGACTATTATTATAGATAGAATTATATAAATTATTATTATACATTTTTATCAATTCTATTATAAAAATTTCTATAATATTTAAATATTTATTGCTTCTATAATTAAAACTAACTACAGAGTTAATAAATCTTTTTAAATCTCTAATATCCTTAATAATAACTCCAAGTTTATTGATTAAAATATCATATTCATTTAAATTTTCTTCTTTTTCTCCATATAAAATAAGTATATTCTTAATACATCTGTCGATAATATTTATCTTTACATCAGATTGTATATTTGGTAATTTCACTTGAAGTTGAACTATTTTTTTTAGATAATCATAATCTATTTTCAATTCATCTTGCATAATATTTTTCATATTTTCACCATCAAATGCAAGTATATATGTTACATAATCAAAATCAAGTATATTATTAACCAATTTAAAAAGCAGCGTAATATTTTCCTTTTCTATTCTATCAATATTATCAATAATAAAAACAACCTTTTTATTGCTTAATTGAAGATAATTATTAATCATTTTTTTAATTTTATTTATTTCAGAAAAGCTCTCTTCATTATACAATCCTAATGCTCTAATTTTTTTTCTATCCTCATCTGTAAATAATACTCCATACAAACTATCTATAATTTTTTTTGATTGAGTTGCACTAAATTTTATCCCTGATTTTTTTAGAAGGATATCAAACATTCCTCTAAACATACTACTATTATCATCAAAAGACCAGGGATCAAAATCATCTATTATAATTGTGTCTAAATTATTTTCTTTAATCTTATTTTTTACAATATTTAGAACTGTAGTTTTTCCACTTCCCCAGGGTCCTTCTAAACTTATGATAAATTTTCTCTGTGGATTACAATTAGTTATAATATTATATAAATTATTAATAAATCTATCTCGATCTAATAAATCATAATCCACATATTCTTCACTAACTAATATAAATTCATTATTTTCAGTTATACATCCATCATACAAGTCTTTTAAGCTATAAATATTAGATTTTTTATCTAAAGCTTTAATTAATTTATTAAAAGAAGTAATTCTGTATATTAATAGAACAGCCAATATAAAAATAAATATAATTGATACATAAACTCTATATGTAACTTCCTTAAATGTTAATAAAGATATAACCGAAAATGTAAAAAGTATGATTATCGAAAAAATTAATATCATATCAATATCATTAACTATTTTTATTTTTAATGAATTTAATAAACCAAAATCAAATAAGCTTACTAAAATGAAAATTCCCATAAGTATGTATATCTCTTTGTTAAAACCAAAACTAATTACTTTAGATAATATATTATTTTTATCAACTACTAATAAAATAATATTTACAATAATTGACCACCTAATAATTCCTGTTACATTATATACATTTTTAAAATCAAATAAATATTTTTTCATTTCTCCCCCTTTTGCAAAATATATTACATGAAACATAAAATTATTTTTAATAGTTTTGTAACACATGTATTTTACTTTTTAAACATAATCATGCTACAATATCTTTCTAATTAATACTCCATAAAGAAATTGTATATATTCTCATCTATTAAGTTAATAGTAGCACTACTTATAACTTAATTAATTTTCATTCTCTTATTATTCTATAATCTATAAAATCCATATTTGAAATATTTAAATATATTGTTTTATATTTCTTTATAGGTCTACTATATATATAAAATATAATTTGTTTTTCATTGTCAGAAACTAAGCCTTCTAGCTCATTCCTTATTTTCTCACTTCTATAATATCTATCTATAGTTTCTTTTTTTATGCAAATTATAGTCTGCATTTCTTCGTCTTTAAAACTTTTTTTTAAAAAAATTACAAATTCATTTTTATTATTTTTTGATTTAAAAATTTTTCCAATACCAAAATAGATTCTATTATATGACTCAATATTCTCATAATTTATATCAGCAATGTTTATAAACATACTTTTATAACTAATTTTAAAATTATTTATATTAATAAAAAAAGAATCTAATAAGCTCTCAGATTTATACTTTTCAAACTTAGAGATTAAAGGTTTAATTGAATAAAAACTTGAGCTTCTAGAACCATTCTCAATATATTGCTTTTTTAAGTTTTCTTTTACTTCTTTTTTATTTTTCTTCTTAACACCATCATTAGATTTCTTAACATAATTATCTGTTTTTGGTCTATTAAACATAAGTATATCCACTTTATTATTTATATACTTCATAGGTTTATTCTGTCTATTTATAGCTTTACTATCTTTTACTTCTTTAAACGCTTTAATCATCTCACATTCTTTACTATGTTCACCATAGTATTTAAAGTATGGTATTCTCTTCATCTCAGATTTTTTTTTATCAATATTTACACATGTTATTTGAGCACTGCAATTAGAATCTGTACATTCAAATGCTCTTTTATCTTTGATATAACCATTCCAAAATAACTCATATGCCTTTTCAGCATCTATTACATCTTCAAATTCTAAACTATATGCTTCCTCTATTTTACTCACATAAGACCTCCTTATAAATTAGATATTTGATAATAAAATGATTCTCTTAGTAATACTATTTAGGTATATTTTACCATTTTAATGAAGTATTTGGTATACACATAAAATTTATTATTATTTGTTCAAAATACAACCTTAGAATTTTAAATAAAAAAATATATCTTCACAAATAAATTACATCTTTTCTAAACTATCTTTATTGCTATAAAACTTAATAATATATCTTCAAAAAAACCTCTTTTTCTGTGGTTGGGGTACGGTTGGTGGATTTCATCACCAAAATAAAAAATACTAGTCAATAAAGACTAGTATTTCCAAGTATTTCATCATTCTTTTTTAAAAATTGGTGGAGACGAGGGGAGTCGAACCCCTGTCCGTAAGTCTTTTCCTCGTTGCATCTACATGCTTAGCCAACTTCACTAATATCTCGCCTCACATAACGCCAAGTGGCAGGCTCTATGCTTAGCCAGTCCCAATTAATCTACTTTAAGTCGAGACACCCCTAAAGTAGTTCCCTGCATAATGACGTCCAGTCTTAGTCGGCAGGAGGACTAAGAGGGACGAGCAGCAACTAGGCTGCTATCGCGAAATTATCGTCTGCGTTTATTTTAAAGTTCCCCAGTTTTTACGTGACCCAGAGTAACACGACATGCAGCCTCAAGTTCCAAACCCACGTCGAAACCTTTACGCCCCCTTGAGTAGTTTATAGTCCATTAGACTTTTCGCAAACTTTATCACCATTTTTATTAAATTTTTAATGTATATATAATATAATACTTTTAAGAATAAAAATCAATGTTATGTTCTAGATAATAAAGAATTTTATTCTAAAAAATACACTTTTATCTAATTTAATACTTGCCTGTCATTTCTCTTTCTATACGTCTTTGTGCATCTTTCTTAGCCATATCTTGACGCTTATCATATAACTTCTTCCCTTTTGCTAAAGCAATTTCTACTTTAACTTTACCATTTTTTAGATATAAACTAAGTGGTATAAGTGAATACCCCTTTATAGTAGTTGCTCCAATAAGTTTTCTTATCTCATGCTTATGAAGCAATAATTTTCTAACTCTTAAAGAATCAACATTGAATATATTTCCTTGCTCATATGGACTTATATGAACTTGTTTCAAAAATACTTCACTATTATCTACAGATGCATATCCATCACCTAGGTTAACTTTACCTTGTCTTATTGATTTTACTTCTGTTCCTTTTAATTCAATTCCACATTCATAAGTTTCTTCTATAAAATATTCATGTCTTGCTCTTTTGTTTGTTGCTAATACTTTCTTACCAGCCATATAAATCTCACCTTCTTTGCTAGAAATTTCTTCAATTGATATTAATAATTTGCTAAATTTTTCATGCTACTAAATCATTTGACTAACCTGTATAATAACATATTTAGGAATTTTAGTCAAGATTACACTAATATATTAAGTTTCTTAAGTAATATGATAAATAGTAAAGCAAAATAAATAACAAGCCATATCAAATACATTCAATACCAAGCTAAATTTAACTACTAAAATCAATTTATTAACTTCAAAACAAAAACTACTCTAAATATCTATCTTTTATCTTTTAACATGCCCATAAAATATAATACCCACAAATAATAAATAATACTCAAAATATCCATTTAAATAATCACACATCCTTAAAAAATCCTACTTCAGCTATAACCATCTTAAAGTTTCTTAAAAGATGTAAAAATTTGATGATAAAGTAGCCATTTTTCCAAAAAAAATGTAATATATAATTATATCTTGTAATATTTTAGAGATAAATCTTAACTATAGTAGGGAGAAATTTGTATGGATTTAAGCAAAAAAGTAAGAATTTTAGAAAATGCATCAGATGGCAAAAGTGAATTTGAAATATTAGAATTTGAAAAACTTGAAGGTGCTTCTAGCCCAATGATGGCAATGGGATTATATTTTGCTAGAGAAGCTGGCTTAAGAGCTAGACAAATTAAGATAAAGTTAAATAATTCATCAATAAAAACAGAAGCTGGTGCATTATATTATTATAAAGGTAATATCTCTTCTGAAACTAAGATTGGTGGCGTTGGAGGCCTTTTCAAAAAAGGAATATCAGGAGCACTTACTAATGAATCAATGATGAAACCTGTATATAAAGGTACTGGCGAAGTTTACTTAGAACCTTCTTTTAGACATTACTTATTTATGAGCCTTGATAATGATTCAATAGTTGTTGATAAAGGATTATTCTATTGCTGTTCTGATACAATAGAAGTAAAGGCATTTACACAAAAGAATTTCTCATCTGCTTTACTTGGTGGTGAAGGTTTCTTCCAAATAGAATTAAGTGGTACTGGTGTAATCGTTCTAGAATGCGTTGTTCCTCAAAGTGAAATTGTAGAGTATGAATTAAAAAATGGAGAAGAATTAAAGGTAGATGGTAACTTTGCAATAGCAAGAACATCTGGAGTTAATTTCTCTGTTACTAAATCAGATAAGTCTTTAATTGGTTCTGCTTTAAATGGTGAAGGTTTCTTAAATACATTTACTGGTAATGGTACAGTTTGGCTAGCTCCAACTCAAGTAATGTATGAAAAATTAAGCTTTGGCTCAATGCCTACTAATGATAACATGAATAATAAAGTTTCTAAACAAAAATAGTAGTTTTATAAATACTTACTAAATCATTATGAAATTTATAAAATTATTATAGGTTTTATTTGACTATCACTGTGAAATCATTATGAAATTTATAAAATTACTATAGGTTTTATTTGACTATCATTATGAATTCATTATGAAATTTATAAAATTACTATAGATTTTATTTGACTATTATTATGAATTCACTATAAAATTACTATAAGTTTTATTAGATTATTATTGTGAAATCACTATGAAATTTATAAAATTATTGTAGGTTTTACTAAACTACTTTTTGTAAAATCACTATGAAATTTATAAATTTACCATAGATTTTATTAAACTATTACTGTGGAATTACTAAAAAATATAAATTTGAGAGCTTTTAATAAAATTCAGTATATATATGTACTTTTATACCAATAGATAAATACATCTATTTACATACATAAATATCAAATTATATCTTGTGTACATAAAAATAAACTTGCATCTCATAAATGTACTTTTTATTTCTATTACCTTCATTTTATTAAAGCTCTCATATTATTTACCTAACCTTCCTTTTTATTGGTTTTATCAATAGAGATATGATTATCAACACTACACTTCCAGATATCAACCAATATTTTTCATCAAAACTGCCTTGACTCATAGACATTATAAAAAAATTTCCAACATACTTATCTTTAGTCATCATATTTAAAATTAAATATCCTATAGACACCATATATCCAATGATTGTATTATTAAATAAATTCGAAAAAAACATTCCCAAACTTCCTACAAACATAGCTGATGCGAAGCTTCCAATGATATACTCAGTTACTGGAAAATTTCCACCTAAATAGATTAAAACATTTACAAAACCTATGATTAAAACAGCTATACTTATAATTGACATCAGTATTCTAATTGATTGTACAATAACTTGAGATAGTGATTTTGATGATACTATTTCATCAAGCTCCTTTGATTGCTCTAGTGAAAATATAGGTACCAACATTATTATTCCTACTATTACAACATAATTTTCTAAACATATGGCTGACGAAATTCTATCTAAATTAGCTACTCCTTGTATTAGAGGAATCAAACATAACAATATAATTGAACATATCAAATTAATTAAAGTGCTTAATTTGAAGTTTTCTTTTATTAAAACTAAACAGTTTTGAAAGCTTTGATGCAACATCAAGATTCCCCCTTCTTTTTTGCTCATATAAGAATATCGTTAGCAAAACAATCACTAATGCACCTAGACTCATCATAAATCTATTACTCATAATTTGATTAAAGTTTTGTGCAACAATATTCCCACTTAGCACACTATTATGTCTTATCATTAACCCCATTGTTGGATAATCACCTTTAAGACCTGTAGAGTTTATACTGTAAAACCACCAAATTAATTGAACAATAATTGCTATTGGTGTATCTGTTAATATAGTAAGGCTCATACCTATAGCTGTAGCTATCATAAGTGTTGGAAGTAGCCACCATATTGTATATTTTATAAATGCTAAATTATCAACTGATATCCCTTCATTTTTGCCAAATTCAATCAAAGGAAGCAAATCTTTTATACCTAAAATTAATACTGGTAATAACATCATAAAAACAAGTGCAAAATATCTTGATAAAACTATTTTGTATGATGATACTTGTTTTGAATAAATAATTTCTCTCATTCTTGAACGTTTATCTTTAAGTGACATGAAAACTGCCACAAACACTGGAAATATACTTAAGACTATACCTATATAATCACAAAAAATTCTTGCATAACCATTAGTAACTTTATCTTTTTCTATTGTATAGTTATAATTCTGCATCGCTTCATTATAAGAAATTGGAACTACTCCAAATCTTTGCAACTTATCAAAGGCATATGCAGACCCTCCGCCTAAAATATCATCTACTCTTTGCATTATTTCTTCAAATCTTCCAATAGATACTCTTGAATAATCTATTTTTATGCTCTCTCCATTTTTCCATAGTGAATTTATTTTCTCAATACTTCTACCAGTTATTTCTTCTATATATTGTTCTATGGTCTTGGTTTTATTTTGGTCCAATTTTATAGATTTAACTATTCCTGTTGGATATGTTGTATATGAGTTTTCTTGATATTCTCTAATTAAATTTATAGTTGCATTTGGAATGACTTCTTCTGTTTTCATAGATTCTTTTTGACCATATGGATATTGATTGTGTATAGAATAATATTCTTCAATATCTTCTACCCTTTGAGGAGCAACTAATGGATTCCCATCATTAGGAACATTTTTACTTACATCTTTAGAAACTGAACCCCCAAGTTGAGAAACATAAAAAAACACTAAAACTATAATAAAAACATAATATACTATACTTTTTAATATATTTTTACATTCTTTTACAAATAGATTCATATCTTCTCTCCTCCCATTATAAGCATATAGCCATCTTCAATAGTTGGATTACATTCTACTGCATTTTCAAAAGGTTTATCATCTGATATGACCCTAAGTGTAGCCTTTCCACCTTGAGTCAGCATACCTATAACTACAAATTTATTTTTTATATTTTCAATATCTTTTTTATCTACTTCAATACTATATACTTTTCCTTGAGCTAGTTTTGCTAAAGCCTCAGTAGAGCCATTGTATATAACTTTTCCACTATCTAATATCGCCACATTTTCACATGTAGCTTCTATATCTCCAACAATATGCGTTGATAATATAACAATTCTATCATTTGCAATTTCACATAATAGATTTCTAAATCTTATACGCTCTTCTGGGTCAAGACCTGCTGTTGGTTCATCTACTATTAAAACTCTTGGATTATGAATTAGTGCTTGCGCTATGCCAAGCCTTCTATTCATACCTCCAGATAAAGACTTTACCTTAACATTTTGATGATTAGTAAGGTTTACTTTACTTAATAACTTGCATATAACTTTTCTTCTTTTCCTTAGTGGTATATTCGATAAAACTGCCAAATAATCCATTGCTTTGTATACTGTCATATTGGGATACATTGAAAAATCTTGTGGTAAATAGCCAACCATATTCCTAATATCTTTAGTATTCTCAATAGAAACCCCACACATATCTATTGAACCTTCTGTTTTGGATAATAAGGTAGCTAAAATTCTCATAAAAGTCGTTTTTCCTGCTCCATTTCTTCCTAAAAGCCCAAACATCCCACTGTCAATTTCAAGATTTATACTATCAAGAGCACTTTTTGTTCCAAATCTTTTACTAAGATTAGACACTGATATTTTCATTTCCATATATAAATACACCTCCAGAAATAGTTTTATAGAATTGTATTTCTATAAATTTTTTATTGTATTTTCATAATAAATTCTAAAACTTAAGATATTATTTATAAATTTCTAAATTTTTCCTAAAGATTTTAATTTTTCTACTTTTAATTAGAGTATCTATATTTTTTATTTTTACTTACTTTATTTGTGAGTCCGTTTTATATAATAAAAAGATATGGTGGATGACTAAAGGAATTATTTATAATGGATAGCTTTCAATATGATGGTAAGTTGCTATAACGAAAAAATATTGCAGATAACTAAAAAAATTATTGGATATAAGAGATTAGCTTCAAAAGATAATTGATTTGCATAATGGAAAATAAGATAAGTATACAAAAGAATTGTTGGATATAAGAGTTTAGCTTCAAAAGATAGTTAATTTGCATAATGAAAAATAAGATAAGTATACAAAAGAATTGTTGGATATAAGAGTTTAGCTTCAAAAGATAGTTGATTTGCATAATGAAAAAATAAGATAAGTATACAAAAGAATTGTTGGATATAAGAGATAAATTTTCAAAAAAATTAATTCACATAATAAAAAAACATAATATCTAATTAAAAGAATTATTGAATATGATAGGTTAGCTTCAAAAATAAATCGAGTCACATAATGAAAAAATATTATAGATATACAAGAGAATTATAGAACACAATAGATAAATTTCAAAAATATAATAGACTCAAGACTATAATTAAAAAATCCTCTATTTTATCAATTAAATTAGAATCTGGAAGATTATTAAATGCCTATTGTAGACTCATATATTTCAGAATCATATTATATAGTCTGTTCTAAGAAATATTTATCACATACTTGTATCCTAATGATACTAACTTAGGATAAATCATTTAGCCTTTTAAGATAAATAAAATATATGTAGCTACACACCACAAGAATCCAAAAATAATTGATATATTTTAAAATGCTACTATTAAATAAATAATTAAAAGGCTAATATGTACCTTCCCTTATAAAATCATACTTCCTCATGTCTAAGATATATAAATGTATTAATCGTTCATAGTTTTTTAGTAATCATCACATTATATAAAATATTACTGCTTGTCTCTCATTAGCAGCTTCTTCTATAAACTTTTTAAGTTCAATCAAATTTGCCCATACATAATCAAAAAACTCTTCTTCATTCTCATCATCCATAACAGGGTAAATATTATTTTCTAACATCTCACTAATATTAAATTTTTCTCTAAACTTCTGCTCTTCCAAACTGTCCATTGCTTCTGATAGCTTCTTTACATCATCAGCAGTAATCAGCATTGCAGGTGGTTCTCCATCAATTTCCATAAATACATTTCCACTCATTACTAGTTTGCTAAATATATTATCATCCTCTCCTCCAAATGGACAACCTGTTAAAGTAAAGTGAATAGCATGCCATGCTTTATCAATACTGATAGTATTATCTTCATCCATATCTCCAAAAAATAAACCTTGTAAGTTATCTTCTGCTTGTTGTAATTTCAAAACATTTTCTTCACTTATTCTAATATAACATCCTATCATACCCATAATTCTATTCCTCCTAAGTAGTGTTTTTTTTATTTTAACACTAAATTTATACAAAGTAATATATCGTTATAAATTAAATAAAACAAAAATTTATGTAGAACAAAAAAAATAAGTGTATCTCAAGTTTTAAATGATACACTTATTTTATATTAAAAATTTATTTTTTAAATATCTGTTTTTAACTAAGTATTTTTATACTACCTATTTTCATCAAATATTTTTATATTATCTATTCTCATTAAATATTTTTTAACTTCTAATTTTCATTGCGCATTGAGTATTACAAATTTAGTTATACCATAAATACTACAACTTCTCATATCTATTTTAGATGTTTTACTTATTCCTCTATTTTTTCAACTATTTCAAAATCAATTTCTTTAAAATCTACATTTACACCCTCAACTTTTATCTTAACTAAATCACCTATCTTATATGACTTCTTAGTTCTTTCTCCTACAACACTATAAGAACTCTCATCATAAATATAATAATCATCATTCATATTTGCAAGTCTTATCAATCCTTCTATAGTATTATCTAGCTCAACAAATATTCCAAATGAAGTTACACTAGATACAACGCCTTCAAACTCTTGACCAACTTTATCCTTCATATAAAGAGCCTTATAGAAATCATGTACATCCCTTTCAGCTAACTCTGCTTTTCTTTCTTTTTCAGATGATTGAACAGATGCATAATCCACTATAGTAGTAAGCTGTTCCTGTCTCTTTCCACTTATCTTATTATTTAAAGATTCTTTTATTATTCTATGAATTTGAAGGTCAGGATATCTTCTTATTGGTGAAGTAAAGTGACAGTAGAATTTAGCTGCTAATCCAAAATGTCCACTACATTCTGGTGAATACTTAGCTTGTTTTAAAGAACGAAGCATTATAGTACTAATAGCACCTTCTTCTTTTTTGCCCTTTATCTTCTCTATTATACCTTGTAATGCCTTTGGATGTACTTCCTCTTTGTCACCCTTTATTACATATCCAAATGTAGATATAAACTTACTCAATTCTTCCATTTTTTCCAAAGATGGTGTCTCATGTATTCTATACACAAATGGTATCCCCATCCAATAAAAATGTTCTGCAATTGTCTCATTACTTATAAGCATAAATTCTTCTATTATCTTATTAGATATTCTTCTCTCATATGGCTTTATATCTGCAACTTCACCGTTTCCATTTAGAATTATCTTTGCTTCTGGGAAATTGAAATCTATAGCCCCTCTTTTTTCCCTTCTTGACATAAGAATTCTAGCTAAGACCTCGGCATTCTTAAAGTCATCTGCAACATGTTCAAAAGTCTTTTTAAGTTTTTCATCATCTTTCTCTAATATGTCAGACACTTCTGTATAAGTCATTCTAGCTTTTGAATTTATTATAGATTCACATATCTCATGTTTAACTACATTTCCTTTATGGTCTATTTCCATAAATATAGAAAGAGTTAACTTATCTTCAAATGGATTTAAACTACATACTCCATTTGAAAGAGTTTTTGGCAACATTGGGATTACTTTATCTACTAAATAAACTGATGTAGCCCTTTTTAAGGCTTCTTTATCGAGTTTATTTTTTTCTCTTACATAATGTGTGACATCAGCTATATGAACTCCTAATTTAAAGTTTTTATTAGGTAATATTTCTATTGATATAGCATCATCTAAATCTTTTGCGTCATCTCCATCTATAGTAAATATGTTTAAATCTCTTAAATCTCTTCTTCTTTTTATCTCTTCTTGAGGAATTTCAACAGCCACAGCCTCAGCTTCTTGCAATACTTTTTTTGGAAACTCTTCTGGAAGACCATGTTCTCTTATTATAGAGTCTATTTCTACGCCTCTTTCACCTTTTTGACCTAGTATCTCTATAATTTTTCCTTCTGGTTTTCTATCCTCTTGTGGCCATACTGTAATTTCACATACTACTTTATCATTATCTACTGCTCCACTAAAATGTTTTTTAGGTATATATATATCTTTAGTAAACTTCTTGTTATCTGGTGTTACAAAGCCAAAAGTTTTACTTGATTGAAAAGTACCCACTATTCTAGTTATCTCTCTCTTTATAACTTTTACTATTCTTCCTTCAGCTCTCTTTTCTTCAGTCGCAGGTACAACTATTTCTGCCATAACTCTATCATTGTGCATAGCTCCATTTATATTGTCACTTGAAATAAATAAATCTTGCGTATACTCAGCATCAGACTCAACAAATCCAAATCCTTTTTTATGTGATACAAATTTTCCAACAAAATATCCCATTTGATTTGGAGATATTATTTTTCCTTTCTTAGTAAAACTTATATAACCATCTTCTTCTAATTCATTTAAAAAATTATAGAACATTGGCATTTCTGATGAATGTATATCAAAAATTTCTGCTAATTCTTCTTTCTTTAGAGGATTATATGCGCTTTCATTTATTAATCCTAACAAACTCTCTTTAAGTCCTGGTATCATTTTTCCCTCCTATTTTAATCTTTCATTATATTATTGTTTATATTACATTACCTTTTATATTCCTTAGAACAAAGCTTTTTTATTAATTACATATAACTTTTTATACTTTTTATTATTCCTACAAGTTAAATTACTTATTTATATTTTGTATTTATTATAAATTGTAAAGTAATAGCTTAAAACACTATTATGCTGATTCTTTAAGAATAAATTATCTGTATAAATATCATTATGATTGTTTAAATTACTGTTTGTCATCTACTTTATCACCTAATTATACACTATCAGATAGGATTGGTAAAATATTCATCTCATATAAGTATTACTATATAATAATTTATTCTATTAGTATACTCAAATCATGTAAAATTTATATAACTCAATTAATTTTTTAAACACAACTTAATAATATAAAACTCATAATAAAAGTAAATTTATATGTTAAATGAGGTTGATTTTTTATTATTTTTTATTTATGCTAGTACTAAAGACTTGCAAACGTTTTTTGACAAGTCTTTATTTTATCTAAACTAAACAAACTTTTTTTTACAAATAAATACATGAAATTTAAACTAATCTACTTATTGGAGGAGATAAAATTGGAAGAAGTAATTGCAAAAATTATTACTATAGAAAATGGATTTAAAGAAATTGAAACTATAGCTAAAAAGATTGTAAAAAATAATGAATCAAAAAAATGTTATTATCTGTCAATCTACTTATATAGATCAGAATACTATCAAGTAAGAGAATTGGCAGTGTTTATACTTGGATTTATATCAATAACAATTTCTGAAGCGTTGTTATTTTTAAAAGATAATGTTAGTAAAGATGAAAACTGGAGAGTACAGGAAATACTAGCTAAATCATTTGATTATTATTGTAGTGAGGTAGGATATGAAAAAGCACTTCCTGTAATAAAAGAATGGATTAATTCTGACAATCCAAACGTAAAAAGAGCTATCACAGAAGGCCTTAGGATTTGGACCAATCGAGATTATTTTAAATCTAATCCTGATGTCGCTATATCTCTACTTTCTAGTTTAAAAGATAATGATAGTGAATACTTAAGAAAATCTGTTGGTAATGCTCTTAGAGATATAAGTAAAAAATATCCAGATTTAATAAAAAAAGAATTAGACTCATGGGATATCACAAATAAAAAAGTTGAGTTTGTATATAAGCTTGCTTCAAAACGTATATTAGCAAAATAAATTGGAGGTGACCTTATTTGAAACTTCGCGATGAATATACTTGCCCCTTAGAATTAACACATGATATGATAAAAGGCAAATGGAAATCTATTATATTATGGAGATTACGTATGAGACCAACTTCTCTATCAAAACTTGAGAAGGAGATTAATGGTATTAATCAAAAAATGTTGCTTGAACAGCTTAAAGAATTAATCGAATTTGGTCTTGTAGATAAAAAGACATATGATGGTTACCCACTTAAGGTTGAGTATTCACTTACACCTATTCGAGGAAAGCAAATGTTAGATGCTTTGGCTATAATGCAAGATATAGGAATTAACTTTATGCTCGATAATGGCATGGAAGATATACTTAAGGAAAAAGGTATTTTAAAATAAATAGATACCCCCTAAATAGATACACACAAAAAAGTAAGTAATTTACCATTATTTTCAATTGGTATATAATTAAATTACAGAAATATTCTATTAATTTATTATATATTTAGGAGGTAAATTATTATGAAAGTAACTAGTACTGGTATAGTAAACGGCGTTATAGAAGATAAATATGGAAAAAGAGGAACTCAATTCAATGAAGGTGGTATGCCTACATACTCACTACCTCTAAAGTTTGAAGATGCTCCAAAGAATACAGTATCCTTTGCAGTATTTTTAGAAGACAAAGATTCTGTCCCTGTATGTGGATTTGCGTGGATACATTGGTTAGCTGTAAATATAACAAGAGATGAATTAAGTGAAAATGAAAGTATAACAGCTACTGATTTTGTTCAAGGAACTACTAGCTGGCATGGTAAACTAGGAGGTCTTGACAGATTAGAAGCCAGTGTATATGGTGGTATGGCACCTCCAGACAGACCTCATGTTTATGAAATACATGTATTTGCACTTGATACTATTCTTGACCTTGAAAAAGGATTCTATATGAATGAGTTTTTTAAAGCTATGGATGGACACGTTTTAGATACATTTACATTAAAAGGAAGTTATTCTAACTAATTAGATTGACTATAGCTAATCATTAATTAAATGTCTACATTTGATTAATGATTAGCTTAATTGTTATTAGAATATTTTTTATATTTTAATTAACAGATTACATTAAATCCTGCGATTTACATAAAATTTAACACTCTACATGAAATTCAATAATAAATATAAAATTCAACAATCAAGATAAAATTAGACAATCAAGACAAATCGTATCAGTTTATAAAATCAAATAAATTTATGTTAAGTTTATCAATATATAAAATCTTAAGGAGTTGTTATGATAAAAAAAATAGACCATGTAGTAATTACTACTAATAATATAGAAAATTGTATCAAATTTTATACAAAAATTGGTTTTACATTTAAGGAAATGAATAAAAGATATGAGCTTTATGCTGGAGATTTTAAGATAAATGTCCATATAAAAGGTCATGAACTTTCACCACATAGCAAAAACGTACAAACAGGTAGTGCTGATTTATGTTTTGAAATAAATGAAAATATTGATGAGACAAAAAAATACTTAGAACAAAATGATATTCAAGTTGAACAAGGAATTGTAGAGCGTACAGGAGTCTTTGGTAAAATGAAATCCATTTATTTAAGGGACCCTGATGGAAATTTAATTGAATTATCGAGTTATGGAGAATAGACTTTGGAAAATTTAATTTTATCAGTAAATGTTGTTCTTCCTTTGTTTCTCACAATGTCACTTGGATATGTTCTAAAAAAATTAGGCTTATTTGATGAACACACTTTAAATAAAATGAATAATGTTTGTTTCAAATCCTTCTTGCCATTATTATTATTTTTTAACATATATAACACAGATTTAAATGGCTCTCTTAATTTTAGACTTATGATTGTAGCTGTTATAATCATTTTTTCAACCTTCTTAATCCTAGTTTTTATTATCCCTAAAATTGAAAAAGATAATAAATCAAGAGGTGCATTAATACAAGGTATATTCCGTAGCAATTTCGTTATATTTGGTATACCTGTAACAATCTCACTATTTGGAGATAAGAGCATTGGAGTCACATCTTTATTAATTGCAGTCATTGTACCTATGTTTAATGTATTATCTGTTGTAATACTTGAAATTTTTAGAGGTGGAAAAGTAAACATAAAACATATGATTAAAGGTATTATAACAAATCCACTTATAATAGCTTCTGCAATAGGTCTTATTATGTTAATTTTAGATATTAATATTCCTACATTTTTACATAAGACAATTGGAGATATATCTAAAATTGCAACACCTTTATCTCTTATAATATTAGGAGGCTCTTTTAGTTTTTCTTCTATAAAGGGACATCTAAGACCCATTTTATTGGGGGTATGTGGAAGACTTATACTTGTACCTACTATATTCTTGCCAATTAGTATTCTTCTTGGATTTAGAAATGTAGAATTAGCCTCACTTATGATAATGTTATCTGCTCCAACTGCTGTTTCTTCATTTACAATGGCACAACAGATGGATTCTGATAGTGAACTAGCTGGTCAAATTGTAGTATTTACCTCTGCATTTTCTATAATTACAGTATTTTTAATAATATTTATTTTAAAACAGAATAATCTTATTTAAATTAATCCTATCTAAATATTTAGATTTACTTATTAAATGTTCAAATTTGCTTATATGATATTTTATAGTTGTATGCTTTTACTTCTACATAATATTTACGATATAAGCCTTATTGAAGATTATTTTATAAAATATTATGAAAGTGTTATTTATATTTACAAAATACTAGCCATACTATAAAACTTAATGGAGATGACTTTATGAAACCTTGTGAAAATACTGCTGCTATTTGTGGCTTATTTTGTGGCACTTGTCCAAGTTGTAATAAACTAATTATCTGGTTTGATAAAGATACACATAAATATAAATAATCAAAATATCTAACTTAATCTTTAAAATAAAAACAGGACTAACAATGTAAAATTATTAGTCCTGTTTTATTTTTTACTTTACGTACTTTCATTAAAAACTAAATTTAATTTTTAAATATTTTCCAAATGCACTAATTAAATAATGGCCAGTTATTCAACAATATCATTACTTCTTAACTATAAGTAATGCCAATGCATTTATAAAAAATAATACTGCTGTTATCTTTGTAACTCTAGCAAGAAATGCTTGTTTACCTTTTGGTTTAAAGTAAGCTTGACTTCCTTCTCCACCAAACTCTGAAGGCAAAGCATTCTTTGAATCTTGAGGCATTATGCTAATTACTAGTAAAATCCCTAGTACTACTTGCACACCCATTAAAATGTTGCTCATTATTGCCCCTCCTATCTACTTATTACTTAAATTTCATTACTCTTTAGTGTATCACAATAATATAGTCATTTCAAGACTATTAAGCCATAAATAACAAACAAAAATAATATGCAATTACTATATCTTTTTTGAATAACGTACTTCTAATAATTTGTTCCCAATATGTATCTCTTTCTCAAAATCATCACAAGTAAAACCATTTTTTTATAGAATTTTATAGCTCTAGTATTGTCTTTTAGAACCCATATCGTTATATGTGAATATCCTAAATTGCTTAATCTATCAATGCAAAATTGTAATCCTTTTTTTGTAACAGATGTTCCCCAAAAATCGGGATGGAAATATATAGAATATATTTCTCCAATACATTTTGGAGCATTATCCTCTTGGCTTCTATTTAATGAAGCAAAACCAGCAGGTATATCATTCACTTTAAAAAGATAATATTCCTCTTCAGCTTTTGGAATAACACTTTGGAAAACTTCTGCTCTTTTTTCAGAAGTGAATTCATCTATTATCTTATCTGGAATAATTCCTTTATACGCTTTTCTCCATGAACAAGAATGTATAAGACCCATTTCTGTAGCATTTTCAATTGTAGCTTGTATAATCTCTAAATTCATAAAAACACCATCCTATTGACAAATTAATACGATTATCGTACTATATTAGTACGACAATCGTATCATATATGGAGGTAAAAGTCAATGAATCCTGTAAAAGAGCTAAACAACCTGTGGCATATTGTTAGTATGCAGATGAAAACAGAAATGTGTAGTGGTAAGTATCCTACTATTCATGGTATTTCTTTAGTAGAATTAAGCATTTTAGAAATAGTTGAACAGTATCCAAATAGTATGATGAAAGAAATTAGTGAAATTTTAGAATTGCCAAAAAGCACATTAACAAGTGCTGTAAAACGTCTTGAATTAAAAAAATTTATTAAAAAGAATCCCTGTATTAAAGATAAAAGGGGGTATAACTTAGTCTTAACTGAATTAGGTTTAAAGGCTCAACAAGAACATAGAGATATAGAAATAATTGTATTTAGAAATCTCTTACATCAATTAGATAAAGATGAAATAGAAACTTTTATTCGTATTTTTTCTAAAGCTGTGAATAAAAGTAAGAAATGAAGCATAAAAAAAGGATAAGTGAATTGAAAAATCAACTATCACTTATCCCTTATAAGATAAATTTTTATCTTTTATGTTATCTTTTTAATCTTTAATACCATATTTTTAATCTTCAATAACTATTTTTTTAAATTATAGAAAGATTTTAATCCACAGTATCTAGCTTGCTCTCCAACCATTTCTTCTATTCTTAATAATTGGTTGTACTTAGCAACTCTATCAGTTCTTGATGGAGCACCAGTTTTTATTTGACCAGCATTTACTGCAACAGCTAAATCTGCTATAGTAGAATCTTCAGTTTCTCCTGATCTATGAGATATAACAGCAGTATATCCTGCTCTCTTAGCCATTTCTATAGCATCTAAAGTCTCAGTTATTGTACCTATTTGGTTAACTTTAACTAATATAGAGTTAGCTACTCCATTTTCAATTCCTTTTTCTAATCTCTCTGTATTAGTAACAAATAAGTCGTCACCAACTAATTGTAACTTATTTCCTAATTTTTCAGTTAATAATTTCCATCCATCCCAATCTTCTTCATCTAAACCATCTTCTATAGTTATTATTGGGAAGTTGTTTGACCAATCTTCATATAAAGCAACCATTTCAGCAGCAGTTAACTCTTTTCCTTCTCCTGCTAAAACATATTTTTTAGTATCTTTGTTGTACATTTCTGTAGCAGCAACGTCAAGTCCTAACATAACATCTTCACCTGGCTTATATCCAGCTTTTGTTATAGCTTCAACTATTAATTCTAAAGCTTCTCTGTTTGAACCTAAGTTTGGAGCAAATCCACCTTCGTCACCAACACCACAAGCTAATCCTTTTTCTCCTAAAACTTTCTTTAATGAATGGAATACTTCCGCACCCATTCTTAAACCTTCTTTAAAGCAACAAGCACCTACTGGTAATATCATGAACTCTTGAACATCAACGTTATTATCAGCATGCTCTCCACCATTTAATATGTTCATCATTGGAACAGGTAATTGCTTAGCATTTACTCCACCTAAATATTGGAATAATGGAAGACCTATTTCATCAGCAGCTGCTCTAGCTACTGCCATTGAAACACCTAATATAGCATTAGCTCCTAATTTTCCTTTGTTTGGAGTTCCATCTAATTCTATCATGATTGCATCTATAGCTGGTTGGTCAAATGCATCCATTCCTTCTATTTCTGGTGCTATTATTTCATTTACGTTAGCAACAGCTATTTCTACACCTTTTCCTAAGTATCTGTCTTTATCTCCATCTCTTAATTCAACAGCTTCAAAAGCTCCTGTAGATGCTCCTGATGGAACTATTGCTCTTCCCATCGCTCCATCTTCTAATACTACTTCAACTTCTACAGTTGGATTTCCTCTTGAGTCTAATACTTCTCTAGCATATACTAATTCAATAACTGACATTTGTATATCTCCCTTCGATTTTCTATTAGTTAAATTTTCATTTGCTGTAAACTTACATCTACTATTTTACTCTACTTTTTATATTATAGTACATAAAGACTTTTTTGAAAATTAGGTACAAATTTATTTGATGGGTAAATTTGTAAAAGTTCCTATTTTTATTTTATTTTTTATAATATTTTAACTTATATAGTATTAAAAAACTTGACTAAAATTCAAAAGTAACCTTTAATATATAACATTATAACTAGATTTAAAACATTAAACATAAAATGTACAACTAATGATTCTAAAATTTTTGCTTATATTTATACTTTCTTTTCTACTTATCAGAGTTAATTATTTTGAGATAAGTGAATGACCAGTCATTTCTTCTGGTTTTTCTAACTTCATCATATCTAAAACAGTTGGTGCTATATCGGACAATCTTCCTCCATCCAATAACTTTGCACTTTCAAATTCTTGACCAACTACAATAAATGGTACTGGATTAATAGAATGAGCTGTTACAGTCTTTCCTGTTTCTGGGTCTAACATATATTCAGCATTTCCGTGGTCGGCAGTTATTATTGCACTTCCACCTAATTCTACTATTTTATCTATTAATTTTCCTACACAAGTATCCACAGTCTCAACAGCTTTTATAGCCGCCTCTACACTTCCTGTGTGACCTACCATATCAGGGTTTGCAAAGTTTAACACTATAAAATCAAACTTATCTTCTCCTAATTTCTCCAAAGCTTTATCTGTCAATTCATATGCTGACATTTCTGGTTGTAAATCATAAGTTGCAACCTTTGGAGAAGGTATCAATAATCTTTCTTCACCTTTATTTGGTTCTTCTACTCCACCATTGAAGAAGAAAGTTACATGTGCATACTTTTCAGTTTCAGTAGCTCTAAGTTGAGTCTTTCCATTGTTAGCTAGATACTCACCTAGAGTATTAGTTAAAGATTGAGGCCCAAATGCTATATGCACGTTTTTTATAGTTATATCGTACTCTGTTAAGCATACAAAGAAGTTTTTAATATCTTCTCTTTTAAATCCATCAAACTCTTCACAAACTAGAGCTCTAGTTATTTGTCTAGCTCTATCTGGTCTAAAGTTAAAGAATATAATTGAATCATTTTCCTTTATACTTCCAACTGCCTTATCATCTTTCATAATAACTGTTGGCATTATAAACTCATCATTTTTTCCATTGTCATAAGAGTTTTGAATAGCTTCCTCAATAGAAGTTGCTTTTTCACCAATACCTCTAACCATAGCATTGTATGCAAGCTCTACTCTTTCCCATCTCTTATCTCTATCCATAGCATAATATCTACCAGAAACTGTAGCAAATTCTCCTACTCCAATTTCATCCATACTAGCTTGTACTTCTTTAGCATATTCAAGTGCACTCTGAGGGTCAGTGTCTCTACCATCAGTAAATGCATGAACATACACCTTTTTTATACCTTTATCTTTTGCCATTTTGATTATAGCTTTAAGATGGTCTATATGTGAATGTACTCCTCCATCAGACAAAAGTCCCATTACATGAAGAGAATGCTCTTTTGCATTATCCATAGCTTCACATAAAACTTCATTATTAAAAAAGTCACCATCTTTTATAGATTTTGTTATTCTAGTTAAATCCTGATACACAATTCTACCTGCACCTATATTAGTATGACCAACTTCTGAATTTCCCATTTGACCATCAGGTAAACCAACATCAAGACCACTAGCATTTATCAATGTGTTTGGATACTCTTTCATTATTTTATCTAAGTTAGGAGTTTTGGACTTAGCAATTGCATTTCCATTAACATCCTTATTATATCCAAACCCGTCCATAATAATTAAAGCAACTGGTTTTTTCATCATTTCACTCCTTAGAAATTAACAAGGTCTAGGTAGTCATTACTAGCTAAACTAGCTCCACCTACTAAAGCTCCATCTATGTCACTTTGACCCATTATTTCAGCTACATTTGAAGGTTTAACACTTCCACCATATTGTATTCTAACTTCATTAGCTAATTCTCCATATAATCCTTTTATAACTTCTCTTATATATGATATAACATCATTAGCATCTTCAGCAGTTGCAGTTTTACCAGTTCCAATAGCCCAGATTGGCTCATATGCAACGACTACTTTTGCTAAATCATATTTAAGAACATTTTCTAAAGCTTTTTCAACTTGAACTTTACAAACATCTTTAGTTTTTCCAGCTTCTCTTTGCTCTAAAGTTTCTCCAACGCATAGTATTGGGTCTATCTCTACTTCTAAAGCTTTTAAAACTTTTTTATTTACAGTTTCATCAGTTTCATTGAAGTATTGTCTTCTTTCTGAATGTCCTATTACAACATAGTCCATATCTATTTCTTTTAACATAAGAGGTGAAACTTCTCCTGTAAATGCTCCTTTTTCTTCAAAGTGCATATTTTGAGCACCTATCTTTATATTTGTACCCTTAGTAGCTTCTTTTAAATCCTTTAATAAAGTAAATGGTGCACATATAACAGCCTCTACTTTATCAGAATTAACTTTATCTTTAACTTCATTTACAAATTCTAAAGCTTCTTTTATTGTTTTATGCATTTTCCAGTTTCCTGCAATTATAGGTTTTCTCATTTTACAATCTCCTCTATATATTAGTTTATTTATTATCTAATGCTGCAATACCTGGTAATTCTTTACCTTCTAAAAATTCTAGTGATGCTCCACCACCTGTTGATACGTGAGTCATCTTATCTCCAAATCCTAATTGATTAACTGCAGCTGCACTATCTCCACCACCAATTACAGTAGTTGCATCAGTTAACTCTGCCATAGCCTTAGCTACTGATAATGTTCCATTTGCAAAGTTCTCAAATTCAAACACTCCCATTGGTCCATTCCATACTACAGTTTTTGATTCTTTTATAGTTTTTACAAAGTTTGCTATAGTCTTAGGTCCCATGTCTAATCCCATATAATCTTCTTTTACATTAGCATCTTCTGTTACTATTGGAGTTGCATCTGGTGCAAAGTGGTCTGCCATAACAACATCTACTGGTAATAGTAAATTAACCCCTTTATTTTTAGCTTTCTCCATCATTTCTTTTGCATATTCTACCTTATCTATTTCAAGTAGAGATGTTCCTACTTCATAACCTTGAGCTTTCAAGAATGTATAAGCCATTCCTCCACCTATTATTAGGTTATCAACTTTTTCTAATAATTCATTTATAACAGCTAATTTATCAGAAACCTTAGCTCCTCCAAGTATAGCCGTAAATGGTCTCACTGGATTTGCAACAGCTTCTCCTAAAAATTTTAATTCTTTTTGGATTAAGTATCCGCAAACTCTCTCTTGTAAAAATTCTCCCGCTCCAACTGTTGAACAGTGTGCTCTATGAGCAGTTCCAAATGCATCATTTACAAATATCTCAGCAAGTGAAGCTAATTCTTTAGAGTAGTTTTCTTCGTTTTTAGTTTCTTCTTTTCTATATCTAGTATTCTCTAATAATACTACATCTCCGTTTTCCATGTTCTCAGTAGCTTTTTTTGCATTTTCTCCTACAACATTATCGTCTGCTGCAAATACCACTTCTTTACCTAACATTTCAGATAATCTCTTTGCAACTGGTGCTAAAGATAATTCTGGTTTAGCTTCTCCCTTTGGTTTTCCTAAATGAGAGCATAATATAACTTTTGCTCCTTTAGAAATCAAATATTGAATCGTTGGTAAAGCTCCATTCAATCTATTTTCATCAGTAATTACACCATCTTGTAATGGCACATTAAAGTCACATCTCACTAATACTTTTTTTCCGCACACATCAATATCTTCTATAGTTTTTTTGTTAAGCATTGACATAAATATCTCTCCTTTTAATAAAGTAATTTTTTATTGCCAAGTATAATATAGTACATACTTTTACCCTATTAAATATATCATATTATCATATTTTTATATATAGTATGTAACATTATTTAGGTGTATTTTATATATTTTTTCTTAAAAAAAGTCCTGAGTCCGTAGTATTAAACTACAAACTCGGACTTTGTCAATCTACTTTTCTATTTTCTCAAAGCTGACTATTTTGCTAATTGTGCAAAGTATCCTAAAGTTCTTATTAATTGAGAAGTATAAGACATTTCATTATCATACCAAGAAACAACTTTAACTAATTGCTTTCCATCTACTTCCATAACTTTTGTTTGAGTAGCGTCAAATAATGAACCGTAGCTTATTCCGATTATGTCAGAAGATACTAACATTTCTTCAGTGTATCCGAAAGATTCGTTTGAAGCTTCTTTCATAGCTGCATTTATTTCTTCAACTGTAACATTTTTTCCTAATGTACAAACTAATTCAGTTATTGAACCAGTTACAACTGGTACTCTTTGTGCTGCACCATCTAATTTTCCTTTTAATGAAGGTATTACTAGACCGATTGCTTTTGCAGCTCCTGTAGTGTTTGGAACTATGTTTCCAGCAGCAGCTCTAGCTCTTCTTAAGTCACCTTTTGGATGAGGACCATCTAAAGTGTTTTGGTCATTAGTGTATGCATGTATAGTAGTCATTAATCCTTTTTCTATACCGTATTTGTCGTTTAATACTTTAGCCATTGGAGCTAAACAGTTAGTTGTACAAGAAGCTCCTGATATAACTGTTTCAGAACCATCTAATATGTCACTGTTTGTGTTGAATACTATTGTTTTTAAATCTCCAGTAGCTGGTGCAGATATAACAACTTTTTTAGCTCCTGCTTGTATATGAGCTTCAGCTTTATCTTTAGATGTAAAGAATCCTGTACATTCTAATACTATATCTACTCCTAGTTCAGCCCATGGTAGGTCAGCAGGATTTCTTTCTGCTGTTACTTTTATTTCTTTTCCGTTTACTACAAAAGCACCTTCTTTAACTTCTATCTCTCCATTAAATCTTCCTTGAGCTGTATCATATTTAAATAAATGAGCTAACATTTTAGCGTCTGTTAAGTCGTTTATTGCAACAACCTCGAACATATCTTGTTGCTCCATCATTTTTCTTAATGCTAATCTTCCTATTCTTCCAAATCCATTTATAGCTACTTTAACCATTTTCGCTACCTCCTATAAAGTAAATGTATGTTTTCTAGCTCTGTGCTAGGTCTTGACTTTTATAATAATGACAATATCTTATAAGCACTTTCTTCATCTGTTACAAGAACCATGTTTTTATGCATATTCGATATGGCTAATAAGGCTTCTACTTTTTCAGTACCTGCAAAGATTGCAATAGTTTCTTTTACTTGTTTAACTGTCTCCAAATCAATTCCAACAGTATTCAATTTATAAACTATTTCTCCATCTTTATTGAAATAATATCCAAATGCTTCTCCAACTGCATTTTTAGATAATATCTCATCAACCTTATCTTCTGGAAGTTTTCTTCTCTTTGCCATGACATCTGCTCTACCTATACTAAAAACTAAAATGTCTGTCCTTTTAATATACTCCAAAGTTGTCTTAATCTCTGGCACTTGGCTAAGAGTTTTCATTGCACTTTCATCCAACTCATCTGGTATATGTAAAAGTTTGCAATTAGAATGTAACTTCTTACTTACTGAAGCAACTATGTTATTAGATTGCATCTCTACATCAGTTCCCATACTTCCTCTAGCTGGTACTATTGTAGAGTTTGGGTATCTCTTATCAGTTTTAATAACGTTTGAAAACTCCAACATAGTGCTTCCACCAGTTATTGAAACAATATCTCCATCTTTCAAGATGTTTAAGAAATACTCACATCCATATCGAGTTACATCTTTTAGTAAACTTCCATTTTCATCACAGCTTCCAGGAACTAGTATTACCTTTTTTATTCCAAGCTTTTCTCTAACTCTATCTTGTAACTTAGACAATCCCATGATGTCACTCATGATGTCTTTAAGTTTGTCTAACAAATCTGAACCTTCTTTAGTGATGGTCATTCCAGATACAGCTACATCTATAAGCCCTTGCTCTTTTAAAAACTCTGTCTCTGACCTGATTATTCTTTCACTAATTTCTAATACATTTGATAAGGTTCTTCTACCTATTGGCTCGCTTAAAGATATTTGTCTTAAAATAGAGTATCTTCTTTCCATAAGTTCAATTGCCTGTGGAATTAATTTCTTTTGAATTTCTAATAAGTTCTTCATAACATACTCCTTATTACTTTCCTTTCGGGACTTTTTGTGTCCCTAGTGTTTATTTAAGTCCCACAAGATATTTTTATTTTATAGGATTTGCGTATAGATTTCAATAGTTTTTCAAAAACTTTTTTATTTTTTTGTTTTGTAGAATATTTCTCCACCATTTTCAAAGTACAGTATTTTTTCTTTTTATATAAGGTTTTTTATATATGTTTTTATATTTTTGTCTTATTTATACTCTATGTGTTTTTCCTTTTGTAATTATTAAATTTAATAATATTTTATTTATACCAGTAATCTTCTTGTTCTAATATTTAATCATTCTTTCCAAACTTTTATTTAAATTATGTTTTCTATTTTTTTAGTATTTTATTTCATAACATTTTTAGCCTAATTTTCATTCCCCTTTTAATTAGCCTTTTCCCCTTGTTCTACTGATATTTGTATTTTACTTATTAGTATTCTTTTCTCTTACTTGAAGATAAAATTCCTAATTCTTCACGATATTTGGCAACTGTTCTTCTTGCAACATTGATTCCTTTTTCTTTTAGCAGCTTAGATATATGGTCATCACTTAAAGGTTTCTTTTTATTTTCGTCTTTTATTGTTTCCTTTATAATTTTTTTTATGCTTGTACTAGATGCCATTTCATTATTCTCAGTTTCAATGGCACTACTAAAGAAATATCTAAATTCATACACACCAAAAGGTGTCAGCATATATTTACCATTTACACCTCTACTTATAGTAGATTCATGGAATTCCAATTTTTCTGCTATGTCTTTCATTTTTAAAGGTTTTATATATTTTGTCCCTTTTCTCAAAAATTCATCTTGAGCTTTTACTATTTCTTCTGCAATCTTAAGTACAGTAGTTTTCCTACTTTCTATATTTTTCATAAGTCCTGTTGCTGAATTTAGTCTTTCTTTTATAAATTCCTTTGCACTTTCATCAGACTGTGAATTTTTTAATATGTCTTTATAATAATTATTGATTCTTATCTGATAAGAATCTTTTTCATTTAAATATACAATAAATTCATCATCAATTTTTTCTACAGTTACATCGGGTTGAATGTACACACTTTTTTCTACTGAGCAAGTTCTTCCTGGTTTTGGGTCTAATGTTTTAATTATATTTATTAGTTCAACACACTTTTGTAGTGACATATTGTATTTTTTACTTATCTCTTTATATTTATTATTTGCAATCAAATTTAAGTCTTTTGTAACGATTTCCTCTAAAATTTCATTATATATTCCTAAACTTGCCATTTGAATCATCAGACATTCTGAAAGACTTCTTGCTCCTACTCCACTAGGTTCCAACTGCTGAACACTAATCAAACATTTTTCAAAAAGTTCCTCATCTATCTTTAAAGTATCAACAATTACTTTTTCCTCAGTTCTTAAATATCCATCCTCATCTAAACTGTCAATTATATACTCACAGACTTCCAATTCTTTATCTGTCAGTTTATATAAGCTTATCTGAAATTTCAAATCCTCATATAAATTTGACGAATATTTAACTAAATTTTCTAGATTAACTTCATTATCAGGATTATAGCTTATCTCTGTTCTGTCTAAACGTCTTGACTTGTCCATATCCTTTATATATTCTTCCCAATTTATTTCCCCACTTTTTTCAACTTCAACTAATGGGTTATTCTCTGCCTCTCTTTTAATCTCTTCTTCTAATTCTAACTTACTCATATTTAATATTGATAATGATTGCTTGAGTTGTGTAGTCATTATTAGCTTCTGAGACTGAGTTAATTCTAGACTATTATTAAAATTCATTCTGCTCACCTCTCAATTTTATTAAACTTATTTTATAAAAGAAAAACCCTCCTGTATATGTATATTCTATCATTTAAAATATACCTTATGCAAAAGGGTTTTTTTTATTTACAATTTCATCTATTTTTTTATTTAATATTTCTTTTTTTTGTTACTTTTTTTTGCTATATGGAGTATTTTGTAATGGTAGTTCAGTTCTAAACTCTTTATCAAATACATAATAGGCATTTTGCACTGCTGGTGCAGTAGGAACTGTACAAATTTCTCCTACGCCTTTTGCTCCATAAGCCAGTAAATCTTTGTTCTTTTCAACTATCACAGCTTGTATTTCTGGTATATCTGTAGACTTAAATAAACCTAATGTACCAAATTTAGCTGTAGGTACAGAGTTAACTACTGGGTAATCCTCAGTTAGAGCGTATCCAAGACCCATAACTACTCCACCTTCTATTTGTCCTTCTAAACTGATTGGATTTATAGCTCTTCCAACGTCATGCGCTGCCACTACTTTTTCCAATTTTCCATTTTCATCTAGCATTACAACTTGTGTCGCATACCCATAAGCGACATGGCTTACTGGATTTTCCTTATCACAACCCATTTTATCTGTAACACTTGAATATTCTCCGTAAAACTCTTCTCCCTCTAGCTCATGTAAAGTTTTACCAGATTCTAAAACTTCTTTTAATTTATTTGATGCAACTTTAGTAGCTTCTCCTGTAAATACTGTCTGTCTTGAAGCCGTAGTATTACCAGAATCTGGTGTAAGATGAGTATCTGGAACTTCATGCACTATACTTTCAGGTGGTAAACCAGTAGCTTCACAAACTACTTGAGTCATAACAGTACCAAGACCTTGACCTATACAAGAAGCACTTGTTCTTATATGAACTCTTCCATCTTTTATTACTAATCTGCATCTTCCAACATCAGGTATACCAACGCCAACTCCACTATTTTTCATTGCACAAGCTATACCTGCACGTGGGTGCTTCTCATACTCTTCTTTCACAGCTTCTAGCGTTTCTGCCATTGCTGTTCCTTCATCTGCAAATTGACCATTTGGTAAAACTTGCCCAGGTCTTATTGCATTCTTATATCTTATTTCCCAAGGTGATATACCTGCCATTTCAGCAAGTAAATTTAGGTTACATTCTGTTGCAAAACAACTCTGTGTAACTCCAAAACCTCTAAATGCTCCACCAGGAGGATTATTAGTATATACTGCTGTTCCTGTTATATCAATATCTTGATAATTATATGGTCCTGCTGCATGAGTACACAATCTTTGTAGTACTGGACCTCCAAGAGATGCATATGCACCTGTATCAGATATTATAGTTGCTTTCATCCCTGTTAAATATCCATTTTCATCACATGCTGTCGTAAATTCCATTTCTGTGGCATGTCGTTTTGGATGAACAATAATACTTTCTTTTCTTGTTAACTGTACCTTTACAAATCTTTTCGTATGATAAGCAAGTAAGGCTGCATGGTGTTGAACGCTCATATCTTCTTTTCCACCAAATCCTCCACCTACCATTTTATTTATCACTCTTACTTTTTCATGTGGTAACCCTAACATGTCTGCACATTCATGCTGAGTAGCAAATACTCCTTGGTCTGTTGAATAGATTATTACTCCATCTTCTTCATAAGGACCAGCTACTGCACACTCAGGCTCTAAAAATGCATGTTCTGTAGCAGGTGTAGTATATCTTTTAGTTACAACATATTTTGAATTTTCTATCTTTTCTTCAGCATTTCCTCTTACTAAATGTTCCTTAACAAGTATATTACCTGTCTCATGTATCTTTGGAGCATCCTCTCTAAGAGCATCTGCTGTAGTACTTAATGGTGTTAATTCTTCGTAATCTATTTTAACTAGCTTTTTTGCTTCTTCTAATGCTTCTCTAGTTTCTGCTGCTACTAAGACTATTCCATCACCTAAATATCTAGTTATTTCACCTTCTGGTATTAAAGTGTCCCAATCCTTCTTTAAGTGACCTACTTTTATAGTTCCTGGAATATCTTTAGCTGTTAACACTGCAACAACTCCTGGATAGGCTTTTGCTTCTTCTATATCTATTTTTTTGACTAAAGCTCTAGGATATTTTGCTCTAACTGCTGAACCATAAATCATACCCTCAATTCTCATATCATCTACATATTCAGAATATCCAAGTGCTTTACCTACTGCATCAACTCTAGGAAGATTTTCACCTACTAGACCTTTACAGTTTACTTTTGGTACATCTATATCTTCTCTAAAAATCTTTGCTGCTAAATCGACAGCTTTAATTATTTTTACATATCCTGTACATCTACATATATTACCTTTTAAAGCTTTCTTTATATCCTCTTCAGTAGGATTATCGTTAACGTCTATGAGTGCTTTTGAACTAATTACCATACCTGGAATACAAAATCCACATTGTACAGCTCCTTGGCTAGCAAAAGAATATGCAAAAACATCTCTTTCTCTTTCTGATAATCCCTCTATAGTCGTTATGTTTTTCCCAGCTAATTTATCAGTTTTAAATACACATGCTTTAGTTGCTTTGCCATCTATTATAACCATACATGTTCCACAAGCACCTTCTGAGCACCCATTTTTAACTGAAGTTATATTCATATCTTCTCTAAGGAAGTCCAAAAGTTTTTTTCCTTCTTTTGCAACAACTTTCTTTCCATTTAATATAAATTCTACCATTCTCTAGCCCCCTTTGTTAGACGCCTCTTTATATATTTCCCACTTGGAGTATTACAGATTAACTCTCCCTCTTTAACTACTTCTTTTCCTCTTAAATAAACATGTTCTATTTGACAATCCACTTCATACCCTTCATAAGGTGTATAATCTACATTTTGCAATTGTTTCTTTGCTTCTATTTTAGTTTTTTTGTTTGGATTTAAGACTAATATATCTGCATCACTACCTATTTCTATAGTTCCTTTATTAGGATACATTCCAAATAATTTTGCTGCATTAGTTGATGTTACTTCTACCATTTTGTTAATAGATATTTTATTTTTACATACTCCATATGTGTATAAAAGACTCATCCTATGTTCTACACTTGGAGAACCATTTGGTATCTTGCTGAAATCGTTTATTCCAAGCTCCTTTTGTCCCCTATAATTAAAAGAACAATGGTCTGTTCCTATAGTATCTATTTGACTATCTGAAATAGCATTCCATAATATTTCATTATTTTCTTTATCTCTTAAAGGTGGTGACATAACATATTTAGCACTTTCAAATCCATCTAAATCATACAATTTATCATTTAATAGAAGGTACTGAGGACAAGTTTCAACTATTACATCCACACCTCTTTGCTTAGCTTTTAAAACTTCATCCAAGGATTCTTTGCAACTTAGATGAACTACATACACCTTAGAATTTGCAACTTCAGCTATCTTCATAAGCCTTGATGTAGCTTCTGCCTCGAGTATAGCTGGTCTAGTTAATTGATGATATTTTGGAGACAAATTATTTTCTGCCCTCGCTTTATCCACAAGTTCACATATTATATCCCCATTTTCACAATGGAATCCAATAATTCCACCTATCTCTTCTGCTTTTCTCAAGGCTTCAAATATGACACCATCATCAACTTGGAGACTTCCTTTATATGCCATATACAATTTAAATGAAGATACACCCTCTTTTACCATATCTTCCATTTCATTACAAACTGAGTCATTCCAGTCTGTTATAGCCATGTGAAAACCATAATCTGAGTAAGATTTATCTTTGGCTTTTTCATGCCATTCTTCTAATCCTTCTCTTAAAGAACATCCCTTAGCTTGTGTAGCAAAATCCAATATAGTAGTAGTTCCTCCAACTATAGCAGCTTTTGTTCCTGTCTCAAAGTTATCTGCTGTTTTAGTAACCCCTGTATCTAAGTCAAAGTGAGTGTGTGTATCTATACCTCCTGGTATAACATAAGAATCACTAACATCGACTATTTCATCATTTTCTTTTGATATATCAAAACCTATATCGACTATTTTTTCATCTTCTATTCTTACATCTGCACAGTAAGTTTTTTCACTTGTTACTACTTTCCCACCTTTTAAAACAATTCCCATATAGACTCCACCTTACTTATAACGTATCAATTTATTTTATCTCAAGCAATTAACTTAAAGTAATTTTACTAGAACTTTTATACCACCTAAACTGTGCTAGAATAGTTTTGTATATTGCTTTATATTAGATTATTACTATAGCTCGTCTACTAATCTCATATATTTATCATTTCAGTACATATTACTCTAAGTTAATTATAAAAATTCTATATAATATTATTCATTTACAGCTTCTACTTGATTGTAGCAGATGCTTAAAGCTCCTTTTGGACATCTAGTTACACATAATCCACATCCAAAACATTTGTCTGCATCTATATTTAATTTATCTGTAACTTCTAATGCTTCATATACACAGCTTGTTACACATTGCTTACATTTGATACACTTGTTATCATCTACAACTGGAGCTACTGAATGAGTTCTAAATCCTCTAGCTGCCATTTTCTTATGAGTTAATCCTTTTATTTCATTAACATCAGAATATCCGTTTTCATCTAAAAATTCATTTAATTCTTTAGCAATTTTTCCATAGATAGAAGGCCCTTTAAGAATTGCTTCTGTACATACTTGAACAGCGCTTGCTCCAGCCATCATCATTTCAGCTACATCTTTGCCACAAGTGATTCCACCAACACCTATTATTGGTATATTTACAACTTGAGAAGCTTCATATATACATCTTATTGCTAAAGGTCTTATTGGTGCACCTGATAACCATCCGTATCCAGCTTTACTTCCCATTATAGGGTATCCTGTATTTACATCTATAGCCATACATGGTCCAAATGAGTTTATCATTACAAGTCCATCTGCTCCTGCTTCTTCAACAGCTTTTGCAATAGTTTGAATATCAGTATGAGGACTCATTTTCATAAACACTGGTACGTCTAAAACAGCTTTTGCTGCTTTTAAAGCATTTACTATTGGAGCAACATCTGTACCTACATAATGAGTAGATAATTCAACTGCATCAGCATAAGGTTTTACTAAAGGAGCAACCTCAGCTATTTGCTCTGCTGAATATCCCATACTTACTATTACTGGAAGCCCTGTTTCTTTTACTTTTTTGTATTCTTCTTCTATCCATTGTTCTTTTGGAAGCTCTGACCATAATTCTGTATTTAAGAAACCACTATTAGTTTTTGCCATACATGGTCTTGGTACATCTGCTGGTAATACAGATATAGTTTTTGTACATATAGCTCCTGCTCCACCTTTTGCTGCTTCTTGACAGAGAGCACCATCTTTTGCTCCAGGACCTGCTGCTGTCATAATTGGATTTAAGAATTCCATTCCATATAAATTAACTTTTAAATTAGCCATATTATTATCTCTCCCTTAATTAAATATTTTTAATATTTAGCTTATATTCTTTTATTTGTATTTGTTATTTATCTTCTTTTTATATTATTTCTATTTTGCTTCTTCAACTTTATTATTCTTCTCTTTTTTAGAACCTAATTCATTGAAGAATATATTTAAAAGTACTGCTGATAAACTACCTGTTGTTATTCCACTATGGAATATTGTTTGTACCCAAGTTGGGAAATTATTATAAAAAGCAGGATTTGTTAGTGGTATCATAGATAAACCAACACTAACTGCTACTATAACTCCATTTTTAGTTCCATCAAACTTTACTTTACTTAGAGTTTTTACTCCTCCAACCATTACCATTCCAAACATTGCAAACCCTACTCCTCCAAGAACAGGCTTAGGTATTGCTCCTATTATTGCTGCAAATTTTGGTAAGAAACCAAGTACTAGCAATATAACCCCTGCATAAACTGCTATAAATCTTGATTTTATACCTGTAAGACCTACTATTCCTGTATTTTGACCAAATGGAGTTATTGGGAATGAGTTGAATATTCCAGATAAAGCTGTAGATATTCCATCTCCAAATAGACCTCTTTTGATATTTTTACCTGTTACTTCTTTATCTACCATTTCATGGATAGCTATCATATTACCAACTGATTCTGTCATAAGTACTAACATAATTAAGCACAATGATAGTATTGCAGATGGTTCAAATCTAGGCATTCCAAATTTTAAAGGTACATTTAAGTTAAGCCAACCAACTCCATTTACTGCACTAAAATCTGCCATTCCAACTGCCATGGAAAGTAGTGTACCAAGTACTATACCTACCAATATAGCTGTACTATTCCAAATTCCTTTTAAGAATTTAAATGAAAGTAAAGTTATTGCCAATACTGCCAAAGCCAATGCTAATGAGTTTGGTTCAACCGCTTCCAATTTGTTGTCAGTTATCCACTTTATCCCAACTGGGAATAGTGAAATACCTATTACCATAACAACTGTTCCAGTAACTACACTAGGGAAAAATCTTATTAATTTTTCAAACACTGGAGCAAGTAATATACAAAACAATCCAGCTACGATTACAGAGCCAAATACTGTCTGTATTGCAACCTGAGAATCACTATATGATGAGGCTATTGCTGTCATACCTGCCACAGCGGCAAAACTAGTTCCTTCTATTACTGGTATTTTAGCACCTACAATATTTCCTATACCAACACTTTGTATGAGTGTTCCTATCCCTGCCATAAATAAGCAAGCATTTATTAAAAAAACAATACTAGCATGATCTAGTCGTGCAGCACTTCCTATCATCATAGGAACCGCTACTGCTCCTGCACACATTGCCAAAACGTGCTGTAGTGAAAATACCCAAGATTTGGATATGGGTAATCTTTCATCTACTGGAGCTATTTTAGGGCTTTTATCTTGAGACATTTTGGGTCTCCCTTCTATATTTAATTTAATATTCTATTCCATATATTTTTTATCTATATATTTCATTTAAATTCCTATTTTTGTCCAAGTTATATTTTACAATGTTTAAATTCTATTCCATAGATTTTGGCTTAATTCTCTACTTTTAGCTAAAATACTTTCTTCGTCTATGTTTACTAACTTTCTATCTTTCATAAGTACTTTTCCATTTATAATAGTTGTATCTACACTTCTTCCACTCATACCAAAGATAGTGTGTCCCCCTATTGTATTTTCTGTCAATGGAGTATGTGGTATATAATCAACTACTATTACATCTGCATAAGCACCTTTTTTAAGTACTCCTAGGTCATTTTTATAATAAGCTTTAGCTATTTTTCTATTGTTATCGAATAACATTGTTTGTGACTCTCCAAATCCAACTCTTGGGTCTTTTAGGTGATGTTTGTGAATTATATTGGCAACTTTTAGTGATTCAAACATATCACTAGTATATCCATCAGTTCCTAGACCTACTGTAACATCTCTTTTTAATAACTCTATTGCTGGAGAGCATCCAACTGCATTTCCCATATTAGATTCTGGATTATGAACTACAAATGTATTCGTTTTATTTAAAAGACTAATTTCATCTGTACTTATATATATACAATGAACTGCTATAGTCTTTTCCTTTAGTACTCCAAAATCATTAAATCTTTCTAAAACTCTCTTCCCATATTTGTCTACATTGTATTGTAAATCATCTATACCCTCAGCAACATGTACATGATACCCTGTATCAAGACCATCCATTTCTGAAGCACACTTATTTAATGTATCATCAGATAGTGTAAATGCAGCATGAAGACCAAACATCCCTTTTATCATATCTGTATCATCTTTTTGAGCGTATTTTATAAAGTTTACGTTTTCATTGATTCCTTGTTGGATTGTATCTCCACCATCTCTATCAGATACCTCATAGCAAAGGCATGTTCTTATTCCTAAATCCTTTGCAACATCTGATATTGTAAACAAACTTCCTTCGATTGCATTTGGACTTGCATGATGGTCATAAACTGTTGTCACACCATTTTTTATACATTCTATATACGTTGCATATGCACTGTACTTAGTATCTTCTAGTGTAAGTTGCTTATCAAGTCTCCACCATAAATTGTTCAGTATCTCTAAAAAATTCTCAGAAGGTTTTCCTGGAACTGCCATTCCTCTAGCAAATGAGCTGTATATATGCATGTGTGAATTTATTAGACCAGGCATGATTATCTTCTTGCCTGCATCTATAAATTCATGTACTGGATATTTAGCTTTCATTTCCTCTGTAGTACCTATATCTTCAATTAGATTATCGTTTATTACTACACATCCATCTTCCATATAGGGATTTAAAGAATCTTGGCTTATTAGCCTCCCATTCCCCACTAAAATCATAAATTTATTCCTCCTTAAAGCTAAGATTTAATTTTTAAGTACTTTTCCTGCTTTAATTTTATTGTATTTTCCTTCTTCAACAACACAATTTCCATTTATAATTACATAATCTATACCTGTAGGGTACTGCATAGAATTGATAAAATCATCACATCCACTAACTGTATCCTTGTCAAATATAACTATATCTGCAAAATATCCTTCTTTTAATTCGCCTCTATCTTTTATACTAAAGCTTGTAGCTGCTTTTTTAGTCATTTTATAGACAGCTTCTTCAATTGTTAGTACATTCAACTCCCTAACATATCTTCCTAGTATTTTAGGGAAAGAACCATATGCTCTTGGATGTGGTTTACCTGCTAAAAGACCATCTGTACATACATTTTGCTCGTCTCTTTTCATAAATCCTATTATATGTTCTTCCAATCCATAGAAATCTACCATTCCAACTGCATTTTCTTCTTCTTTTAATAAATCAAACGTTGCATCTAATGGGTCTTTTCCTCTCATTTCTCCAATTTCTAACAAGCTCTTACCAATTGTATCTTTATTTTTTTCTGTCTTTACACTTGTTACAAATATTTGGTCTATCCCTGCAAACTCTATAAAGTTATCCCAACCTTCTATTCCATTTGCTATATCTTTTTTCATTTTTGCTCTTTCGTTTTCATCACTTAGTCTTTCTATTAACTTATCAGTTCCTCCAGAATGTGCCCAAGGAGGTAAAACTACTCCAAGCATTGTACTTCCTGCTGCATATGGATACTGGTCAAAAGATACTCTTATTCCTTCTTTTTCAGCTTTTTCTAAAAGCTCTATAACTTGAGGTATATACTTCCAATTTGATTTACCACAAACCTTAAAGTGTGAAAAATGAACTTTTACTCCTGATTGTTTTCCAATTTCTATGATTTCTTCCATTGATGTTAAAATTGTATCTGCTTCACTTCTTTGGTGAACTACAAATACTCCATCATATTTTGCTACAACCTTACACATCTCTATAATTTCTTCTGTCAATGAATATGCACAAGGTATATATATAAGTCCAGTAGACAATCCTATAGCTCCTGCTTTTAATTCTCTCTCTGTGATTTCACACATCTTTTGAATTTCTTCTTTAGTGGCAGGTCTATCTTCAAGTCCCATTGCTTCCATTCTAACGTTTCCATGAGGTACTAGATAAGTTTCATTTAAACCTACCCCATTGTTATCCATCATTTTTAGATAATTCTCTGTTGTTTCATATTTCCAATCAATTTCATCACTTTCACCATCTAGGCCTGCTAAATTTTTTCTCCAAGAAGATATATGTTCTTGAGGTAGAGGGGCCATAGATATACCATCTTGGCCCAACACTTCTGTTGTAATTCCCTGTCTAATCTTTACCTCATTATATGGATTAACTAAAATCACTAGGTCTGAATGGCTATGAGTATCTATGAAACCTGGACATATAACTCTACCTTTTGCATCTATAACTTTGTCAGCTTCTTCATTTAAATCCTGTGATATTTTTAATATTTTCTCATTTTCTATTAAAATATCTCCTTCATATGCTGGTGTTTTACTTCCATCTACTATAAGCCCATGTTTTATTAAAGTTCTCACAAAACCATCTCCTAATTATTTTTTATAAACTGATTTTAATATACCATAATATCCTTCTGCACCTTTGAATAATTGGTCTAATTCTATATGCTCATCTATTGTGTGAGCAAGATTTTCTTTAGAAGGACCAAATCCTATTGTTCTTATTCCAGCCTCACCTGCATAA